>CAZZDF010000439.1:0-1752 GCA_964652915.1 uncultured Propionivibrio sp.
TTCCGCTTCCAGCGCGAGACCGAAATTGTCGCGCGTGAGGGCAGCGACAAGCGCCGCCACCCGCGTTTGAAGCGCGGCATTCTGGTTCGCGTGGCGCAAGGCGATGACGAGATTGAAGCGCTGGTTTCCGATTTGAGCATGTCCGGGGTGCGTTTGACGATTCCGCGTCTGCTGCAGGAAGGATGTCCGGTGAAGGTTTTGTTGCACTTGCCGGCCGACTCGATCGATAACTACATGAATCAGGCGCCGCTCGAACTATTGAGCAAGCTTTGCTGGCAGCGCAAGGAAGGCGATCGCTTGCGCTGTGGTCTTGAATTCGAGTCGCTTGGCCTTGAGCAGCGTCGTGGCATCGAGCGAATTTTCGAGTTTTACAAGGTTAACCCCGAGTACGTGTCGGGTAATGCCTAGCAACCTGGCGGACTTGACCAAGTTCGCTGCAATAAATGGGGCGGCGATTGGATTTGACAGCGCTCCTTCGTGCGCGGATAGTCCGGGTGTTAGTAGAGATGCGCTTTGCCGTTGATTCCGGCAGTGGCGAATTTCACATCGCAGCATATTGGAAGGGTGGGCAGGGGTGATGCGTTTGCTTATCTCCGCCTTCCCTGTTGAGGAGAAGTGGTTATGGCGCTGATTCTTATTGTTGATGATCAGGCAAATGTACGCACGGCTGTCGTACAGTTGTTGCTTTCGTGCAATCGCCCCGATTTGAACGTCGATCAGGTGAGTAACGGCGCCGATGCCTTGCGGCGGCTGCAGGCCAAAAAGTACGATTTGTTGATCTCCGATACCGAGATGCCGGGAATGAACGGTGCCGAACTGGTTCATGCCGTGCGCGCCGACGAGAAACTCAAGGGGCTGCCAGTGATCATGATGCTGGCCGTTGGCGCCGGCAAGCAGGATGTGCTCAATGCTGTTGCGCTGGGGATTTCCGGTTTCGTCATCAAACCGTTCAAGCCCGATCCACTGAAGGCTCAGGTCAAGAAGATCCTTGGCTGGTAGCCGTTTTCCCGTAAGTCATTTCTTTTGTATAGCGGACGGAGCCAAATATGTTTTCCAGAGTGCTGTTGGCCGGTTTGATTGCCTTGAGTCCTGCGTGGGCCATGGCTCAGGAGGTTTATCAAACGCACGATAAGGCCGGGCCGGTTTATTCCGATCAGCCGGCGCCGGGCGCCAAAGCAGTCGAACTGGCGCCGTTGAATACCTTTGCCGCACCGCCCGTGCTGCTGCCAACCCCGACCACCAAGCCACAAGCGGCTGCGCCGATCCCCTATGAGCGGCTGACCATCACCGACCCGGAAAACGAAGGCTCGGTGCATACCAATACCGGCGATTTCGACGTGCAGTGGCAGGCGGTTCCCCCGCTGGATACGCAGCGCGGCGATGCCATCATCGTCAAGCTCGATGGTACGCCCTTGCCGCAGAGCTTTTCCGCAGTGCCGTTGCATATCGGCGCAGCCGACTGGCAACGGGTTTTCAGCGAAAACGTCGAGCATCGCCTGCAATTGCTGATCGTCAATGCCGACGGTGCGGTGCTGATCGAATCGGCGCCGGTCAAGTTCTACATGCATCACGCGACGGCGAGATGAACTGACGGGGCGGATACTGCCCTCAGCCTTGCTGCCAAGGATTCTTCCGTTTGTTGTAGCCGACCAAGCCTTTATCGGTAATAGGTCGGCAGTGGAACCGGCGAGGCGCATGGGCCGAAAAGGACGCGGCCATCGTCTTCCAGCATGGCGCGTTCGCCATCAAGGT
>CAZZDF010000440.1:0-1743 GCA_964652915.1 uncultured Propionivibrio sp.
CGAAGACCCGGTGCGCATGCTGCGCGCCGTGCGCATGGCGGCCAAACTCGACCTCTCCATCGATCCGGAAACCCGCCGGCCGATCCGCGAAATGGCCGAGTTGATCGAAAACATTCCGCCCTCGCGCCTGTTCGACGAGATGCTCAAGTTGCTGACCTCCGGGCACGCCGTCAAATGCGTGCAGCAACTGCGTGCCGAAGGCTTGCATCACGGCCTCTTGCCGCTACTCGACGTCATCCTCGAACAACCGCTGGGCGAGCGTTTTGTCATGCTGGCGCTGGAGAACACCGACCGGCGCGTCCGCGCCGGCAAGCCCACCTCGCCCGGATTCCTGTTCGCCACCCTGCTCTGGCATGAAGTCCTGTCCAAATGGGAGGCCATCAAGGCCGGCGGCGAACGCCCGATGCCGGCACTCTTTCTGGCCATGGACGAGGTCCTCGACGTACAGGCCGAGAAACTCGCGATCACGCGCCGCATCGCCGGCGACATAAAGGATATTTGGGCCTTGCAGCCGCGTTTCGACCAGCGCTCGGGCAAACGTCCCTATGCGCTGCTTGAACAGCCGCGTTTCAAGGCCGGCTACGATTTTCTGTTGCTGCGCGCCGAATCCGGCGAAGTCGACGAAGAACTGGGACGCTGGTGGACAACCTTCCTGAACAACGACGGCGAAGCCAGGGCCGCCATGCTGCTGCCGCCCAAGCCGGACGAAGCCAAAAAACGACGCCGGCGCAAACGCAAGCCGGCCACCGCCGGAACACCGGCTCCACAATAGGGGAAGCACTGCCATGCCTATAGCCTACGTTGCGCTTGGCGCCAATCTCATCGATCCGATAACGCAGGTGCGGGCCGCTCTGGCTGCGCTTGAGCAGATTCCCGAAAGCCGCGTGCTAAGCGCTTCTTCCTTGTACAGCACGGAAGCCATTACCGCCGACAAGCAACCCGACTACGTCAATGCCGTCGCATCGCTCGAAACGACGCTGACGCCCGACGCCTTGCTGACCGCCCTGTTCGACATCGAAAACCGCTTTGGCCGGCAACGCGAGTACCATCACGCGCCACGCACGCTCGACCTCGACCTGTTGCTCTATGACGATCAGATCATCGACACCGAGCGCCTGCAGGTGCCACATCCGCGCATGCATCTGCGCGCCTTCGTCCTCAAACCGCTGACCGAGATCGCGCCGGACATCGTCATCCCCTGCCGCGGCAAGGCAACAGCCTGGCTGCCGGCCGTCGCCGCCCAACGCATTGAACGAATGCCGTCGTAATTTTCACTCCGGAGTGACCCCACCATGTCCGTTCATTCCCAGACACACCGAATGACCCATCTGGACCTGCTCAAGATGCGCGAGGCAAGCGAAAAGATCGCCATGCTCACCTGCTACGACGCGAGCTTCGCCCATCTGTGCGAAAACGCCGGCGTCGACGCCCTGCTGGTCGGCGACTCGCTGGGCATGGTGCTGCAAGGACACGACACCACGCTGCCGGTCACGATCAACGATATTGCTTACCACACCGGTGCCGTCGCACGCGGCAGCCAGCGGGCGCTGATCATCGCCGACCTGCCATTCGGCAGTTTTCAGGAGTGCCCGCAACAAGCCTTCCGCAGCGCCGCCACTCTGATGGCCGCCGGCGCTCAGATGATCAAGCTCGAAGGCGGCAAGAACTTGGCCGAAACCACCCGCTTCCTCTGTTCGCGCGGCATTCCGGTCTGCGCTCATGTCGGCCTGACACCGCAATCGG
>CAZZDF010000441.1:0-1731 GCA_964652915.1 uncultured Propionivibrio sp.
CCACGATTCGGCAGTCACCTTGGACGGAGGGGCTGGAACTGGAAATGATGATTCGACACGACACGTCGTTGCCGTTGCCACTGTTCGAGAAGCTTCAGGAAAAACTGGGCGAGCAGTATTGGGAAGCAGCCAACGATCCGCACTTCACTGCCAGTCTTGATATGGAAGACAGCATGATGATGACTGAGCCGATGAACTACCAGGAGCTTGCTGAGTGGGTGGCCGCGCAGCTTGAGAAGGCGTTGCCCGGTCTCAAAATCGGCAAGGTGTAACTTGGCAAAAAGCCTCAATCCCTTGTCCCAAGGGCATCACAGAGACGGATCGACGTTGCATTACATCGACCAAATTCTCTTACAAAGTTCTTACATGGAACGCTGAAAAGAAAAAGCCCCGGAGGTTATCCGGGGCTAAGTCTTTGATTCTTTGGTGGTGATGGGCAGAATTGAACTGCCGACCTATGGGTTATGAATCCATCGCTCTAACCAACTGAGCTACATCACCGGGTAGGGCGCGAGATTATAGGGGCGTCTACGCTTTCCGGTCAAGCCATCCCCTCACACAAAGCGCAAAAGCTTGTCTATAATGCAGCAATGCCAATACCTGCTTCCCTCATTGCCTCTATCGTCAGCGCCATCATCGAAACGGCGGTGGAAAGCCATTCGACCACCCAAGCGGTCGAAGCGGCACGCTACGAAACCTACACAATCAACCGTACACTGCCGCCCGAAGCCATGCTGGGAACCATGCTGCCGCCGCAAGGCGATGGCTTTGTGGTAATCAACGGCAAGTCCTTACCGCTTTCCCCTGCGGTACAGTTTCGGAACCAGAAGAACCTGATCGTCATGCCAATGACCATTCAGGACAAGAAAGACATTATCTACATCTCCAACGCCTCCGGCGCGGTGCACCGCGTCTGGATGGTCACTCCCGCCGAAATTGCGGCGCTCAAGAAAACTGAATAATTCACAATGGTAAAAAAACTGTTCATCCGCACCTTTGGGTGCCAGATGAACGAGTACGATTCGGACAAAATGGCCGACGTACTCGCCGCTTCTGAAGAAATCGTCAAAACCGACTCCGCCGAAGACGCCGACATCATCCTGTTCAACACCTGCTCGGTGCGCGAAAAAGCGCAGGAACGCGTTTTCCACGACCTCGGCCGGGTTCGCCCGCTCAAGCAGGCCAAGCCGGATCTGATCATTGGGGTTGGTGGCTGCGTGGCCAGCCAGGAAGGCGCGGCGATCATCGCCCGCGCGCCCTACGTCGATGTCGTTTTCGGCCCGCAAACCCTGCACAGGCTGCCGCAACTCATTGCCGAGCGACGCCGGCAAAAACGCGCGCAAGTCGACATTTCTTTCCCGGAAATCGAAAAGTTCGACAATCTCCCGCCAGCAAGCGTGGAAGGCGCTTCGGCTTTCGTTTCGATCATGGAGGGGTGCAGCAAGTTCTGCACCTACTGCATCGTTCCCTTTACGCGGGGTCAAGAAGTCTCGCGCCCGTTCGACGACGTGTTGACCGAAGTTGCAGGGCTCGCCGCGCAAGGCGTCAAGGAAATCACCCTGCTTGGGCAAAACGTCAACGCCTACCGTGGCCCGATGGCGGGCAGCGAAGAAGTGGCCGACCTGGCGCTGGTCATCGAATACATCGCCGAAATTCCGGGCATTGAACGCATCCGTTACACCACCTCGCACCCGCGCGAATTGTCGCAACGGCTGATCGACGCCTACATCA
>CAZZDF010000442.1:0-1724 GCA_964652915.1 uncultured Propionivibrio sp.
CGGTGCCGCGCCATGTGTTTGTCGAGGAAGCGCTGGCCTCGCGGGCTTACGAGGACACAGCTTTGCCACTGGGGTTTTCGCAGACCATTTCGCAGCCGTATATCGTGGCGCGGATGATCGAGGTGCTGCGCGCCGGGCGGGAACTGGGCAACACCCTGGAGATCGGCGCCGGCTGCGGTTATCAGGCCGCTGTTCTGGCGCAACTGACCGATGAGGTTTATGCCGTCGAGCGCATCGAACCGCTGCTGGCCAAGGCCAAGCTGAACATGCGTGCGATCCAGCAGTTCAAAGTGCGTTTAAAACACGCCGACGGAAATCTCGGACTGCCAGAAGCGGCACCGTTTGACACAATCATTGTCGCTGCGGCCGCTTTGAGTGTGCCCAACGCGCTTTTGCAGCAACTGGCGCTTGGTGGCAGAATGCTGTTGCCATTGGGAGCGTCGGATCAATATCTCCTTCTGGTGGAACGTCGGGCGGATGGTTTTGTCGAAACCCGCCTGGATAGTGTTCGTTTTGTTCCCTTACTTTCAGGGCTCGAATGAAGAATAGTCGAATTGTTATCAAATCGGGGCGGCTGCTGGTGCTTGCCGCTCTGTTGGCGGTAGCCGGTTGTACCAGCAAGTCTCCGGTTCCGGTTTCCGATCGCGCCGGGACGTACTCGGCGACGAAGGGAACGTACGTGGTCAAATCCGGCGATACGATTCGTAGTATCGCGCGTGAGTTCGGTATGGACTACCGCGAACTGATCGCCATGAACAATATCGAAAGCCCGGACCGTATCGCGCCTGGAAAGGTGCTCAAGGTCAAACCACCGGCTTCGGCCAGTGCGGCCGCCGGATCGTCGGCCGTTGCCGAGCCGATTACTTCGGATGTGGTGGTGGCCAAGCCGCTGGGGAGCGATTCGGCGGCCGTTGAAAAGCGCCCGCTTGCTGCCAATACCGGAACGCTCAAGCGCGAGCCGAAGGGCGGGAAAGAGGCGTACTCGGATCAGGCGCTGGCGCAAGCGCAAAATCAGCCGCAGGCCGATTCCGCGCCGGTGGTGGCTGCAGCGAGCGGAACCAAGCCGGAAGTCCAGAACGATGAAAAACCTGCTGAAGCAGCGACCGGTCCTGATGAAATCAACTGGATCTGGCCGGCCAGCGGCAAGACGATTGGCACTTTCAGCGAGGGCGGCAACAAAGGGGTCGATATCGCCGGCAAGGCGGGTGATCCTGTGCTCGCTTCGGCTGAGGGCAAGGTGGTGTATAGCGGCGAGGGCTTGCGCGGTTACGGCAAGCTGGTGATCATCAAGCACAACGCGACTTATCTTTCGGCCTATGCGCATAATCAGACCATTCTGGTCAAGGAAGGTCAGTCGGTGAGCAAGGGGCAGAAGATTGCCGAAATGGGCAGCAGCGGTACCGACAAGGTCAAGCTGCATTTCGAAGTCCGGCGGCAGGGCAAGCCGGTTGATCCGCTCAAATATCTGCCGCAGCGTTGATCATGTCCGAGGCGAAAGATTCCGACGAAAGCGGTTTTGGTGACGAAGGCATTCCGGAAGAGGAACTGTCCGAAGAGAGTTTCCTGGCCGATCCGGAAGATGAACCGGTAGCGGCTACGCCCGAAGTCGAGCTGCTCAACGACGTTACCCAGCATTATCTCAACGAGATCGGGGCCAAGCCCCTGTTTACGCCCGATGAGGAGTATGACTGGGCGTGTCGGGCGCAAGCCGGGGATTTTGCCGC
>CAZZDF010000443.1:0-1722 GCA_964652915.1 uncultured Propionivibrio sp.
AGACTTCCGTGAACCGAGTAGGTCCCCACCGAAGCCGCCAGAATGATGATGTAGCCGACGATTAGAAACATTCACCCTCTCCCTGACACCCTGCGCCAACAATGCGCGACGACCAAACCTACGTGCTGCGCCACATTGTAGCGAGATGGCGCGACGCCGGAAATATAACCCATCGCAAAAAGTTTTCCGAGCACAACATGACAACGCAGTCGGCTCGACACGATTTCGCCGCATCCGTATATAGTGTTAAGACCAACAACAGACCGCCAACCGCCATGAATTATTGCCACCAATGCGGCGCCCCCGTCGAGTTCCGCATCCCGCCTGGCGACTCGCTGCCTCGTCATGTCTGCCCGCGCTGCGAAACCATCCACTACATCAACCCGAAGGTCGTCGTTGGCTGCATCGCTGAGTGGCAAGGCAAAATCCTGCTCTGTCGCCGTGCCATCGAACCGCGCCAGGGTTGCTGGACGCTACCCGCCGGCTTCATGGAAAACAGCGAATCCACCGTTGAGGCCGCGCAACGCGAAACATTCGAAGAAGCTTGTGCCCAGGTCAAAATCGACGGACTTTTCTCGCTGATCAACATCCCGCACATCAGTCAGGTTCACCTTTTCTATCGGGGAAGGATGCTCGACGCCGATTTTGGCGCCGGAGTCGAAAGCCTCGAAACGGCGTTATTTGCCGAAAGCGAAATCCCGTGGGCAGAAATCGCTTTTCATAGCGTCACCCTTAGCCTGAAGGCTTATCTGGCCGACCGACGTAGCGGGCAATTCGGATTCCACGAAGACCTGCTGACTCCGCCTGACGATTACTGAGGATCGGCGATGCCGTAGCGCAGGACAAACGGCACTCGAAATGCCCTGCCTTGCATGCTTTCTGGCAGCGTTGTCGCTTGCAAGGCCTTGGCCGTCAAATTGAGCGCGTGCTCGTCAAGCTTGCTCGATCCGCTCGACTCAACCAGCTTTGCCTCGGGTCGAGAAGAAAACGTACTGACCAAAAGATCGATTCGGACCACCTGCTCTTGCTGACGTTCCCTCGGCACAAGAGAATAATCTTCAAAGCGCTTGATCGCTTTTGCCAACTCGACCCGATACGCGGCCACTTCATCAAAACCCAGCCCCTCGCTCGCTGGGTTTTGAGCCGATGCCACCGGACGATGCCCGGCGAGCGTTTGCTCCGTAACGACCGCCTCGGCAACCGACGCGCCAGAACGCGCACGCGAACGATCCGGTTTAGTCGACGAAAACGCAACCGCCTTGCGCGCCCCCAAGGAATCGAGCGCGTCAGACGGAGAGTCCGAAGGCGAAGGCGCAAGCACCGTCTTCTCTTCATCAGCGGCCGAAACGCCCCCTGCAGCCGGCGCCACCGGAACCAGCACGGCGGCGATCGTGGCCTTTGAGCGCAAGGTGAATGGCCAGGTCGCCCAGCCGTCCACACTGATCACCGCGACAAGGTGAATCAGCAAGGAACATAGCAAAGCCAGCGCCAAGGGGCGGCATGCAGAAAAACGCATCGGCAATCCAGAAATCCGGCATCGAAAACCGCAGAATAATTCCTTTTCCGCATTATTTGTGGCGCGCAGGCAGCCCCCCTAACGCTGCAAGGCGACGACGACGCGGCGATATATTCACAGAGGGTTTGGCCGTGGAGTCAGACAAGACCCTGGCGCTTCAAGCAAGCCGGATCGGGTTTATCCCTTGCGTTTTTGGTGGTAAATTC
>CAZZDF010000444.1:0-1718 GCA_964652915.1 uncultured Propionivibrio sp.
GCCATCAAGACGTGCTTGCCGCGTGAATGCGCGTAGCTGACGCCTTCAACCATGGCCTTCTGGTCGAAATTCAGGCCGGCAAAATTGCGCGCGTTGGTATCGTTCTTGTAGCCGAAATAGACGGTGTCGGCGCCATTGTCGACCGCCGCCTTGAGCGCCGGCAGACTGCCGGCTGGGCAGACGAGTTCAGGAAGTTTGGGTTGTTGCATGAGAAACCTTTGCAAAACGAAGTGGCAAGTATACCGGTCAGACCAACGCGTTGCGCGATTTCGCTCGGGCAACGCATATCAAGACCAACCGGCCCCGGATCATCGTGTCTTGACAGTGCTGGGCTCGCCAAGTTCAGCAAGTCTCTGGATTGTTGCGCATGTTAAGCTTGCCGCATGAAAGAGCTGATCATTGGGGGCGCCCGTTCGGGCAAGAGTACGTTGGCCGAACGGCGCGCGCTGGAGAGCGGTTTGCACGTCGTTTATGTGGCGACGGCGCAGGCTTTGGATACCGAAATGCAGCAGCGCATTGCCGTACATCGGGCGCGTCGTCCGGCCGATTGGGGGCTTGTCGAATCTCCGCTCGATCTGGCTGTCACCTTGCAGCGGCACGCGGCGCCTGACAGGTGTTTGCTGGTCGATTGCCTGACACTGTGGTTGTCGAACCTGCTCTTTGCTGGCGTCGCCGCCAATCAGGCCGAGGAGGGGCAAAAGGTTGATTGCCCGAAATTGGCGGGAGAAACGCAAGCCTTGATCGATGCTCTGCCGCACCTGCCGGGACGGGTCATCATGGTTTCCAACGAGGTGGGCTGGGGTGTGGTGCCAATGGCCGCCGTATCGCGCCTGTTCGCCGACGAGCAAGGCCGGCTCAATCAGCGTGTGGCCGCGGTGTGCGACCAGGTGACGCTGGTGGCCGCGGGGTTGCCGGTGGTTTTGAAGTAGCAGGAATTATTGAGGCGCCGACCTATTAAGAATTCGTCATTCCGGCGAACGCCGGAATCCAGAAAATCCAACGAACTGGGATCCAGCTTTCGCCCCGAAGGAAGTCCCCTTGGGGGACGCCGGGGCGACGGATGTCTCGGTGTTTCCTTAAGCTTGCTTCTCCGGAGGAGTTTCGTCGAATGTGCCTTTTCCCGTCGAGCTTTTCTCCAGCCATTTGAGCAGCAGTGAGAAGAGTTCGTCTGGATTGTAGGGCTTGGAAATAAAGTCGTTCATTCCGGCTTCGCTGCAGCGGGCCTTGTCTTCGGCAAAGGCGTTGGCGGTCATGGCCAGGATCGGTGTGTGGCGGTACTCGGCGATGGTGCGGATTTGTGCGGTGGCTTGCAGGCCGTCGAGCTCCGGCATTTGCATGTCCATCAGGATCATGTCGTAGGAAATGGTTCGTGCTTTTTCCAGCGCTTCGCCACCGTCTTCGGCGAGATCGACCGTCAGACCAACGCCTTCGATGAGTAGCTTGGCAATTTCAAGATTGATGGTTTCGTCGTCAGCCACAAGAATCCGGCGGCCGCTGTAGTGCTGGCGAATCAGGTCGCCGGGATTGGCTGGGCGATCCGGGTTTGACGTTGGCGTTACGTTGGTGCTGTCGGCCTTTTTCAGGCGGACGGTGAACCAGAAAGTGCTGCCTGCGCCCGGCGTGCTTTCTGCGCCAGCTTCGCCGCCCATCAGTTCGGCGATTCTGCGGGTAATGACCAGACCTAGCCCGGTTCCACCGTACTTGCGGGTGGTTTGGCT
>CAZZDF010000445.1:0-1708 GCA_964652915.1 uncultured Propionivibrio sp.
GCTTTCGCTTTTGCCTGCCCTCGCTGCGCTCGGCGCCGCTTAATTCAACGTTAGCAGGCTGGCGAGAAACTCCGGCTTGATCGCGATTTAATCATTCAGCCCGATTTTTTCAGAAGCGGCAATTTCGATTGCCGCGTTTCCCAAGCCCTTCGAGCTGGTCAGGGAAGTGCTTGTACTGAGTTTCCGCCCCTTATTGAGCCTGCAACTTCGCGCCGACGATGTTCATCATCCGCGTCAGGTTATACGCAGCGAAACACAGCAGGGCCTGTCCCGAGAGTTTGGCCAATCCTTTGTGCCGCGTCTTGCGCAGGCCGCCGATGGTCTTGATCCAGCCAAAGGCCTCCTCGATCATCTTGCGCCGCCGAAGGCTCAGCGCATATCCCTTGCCTCGAACGGTACGACCATCCATCGCACTGCCCGTCGTCTTTGCCGCCACATGCGGCTTGAGACCTCGCCGTTTGATCATCTCCACAAACTCGGGCACATCGTAACCACGGTCAGCGCCAATGGTGGCGCCAGGGCGGGTGACCGTCCGCGCAATCATGGTCTCCGCGGCTTCCCATTCGGCCCGTCCATTGGCCTGCGTGCTTTGTACGTCGACGATCAGTCCGGTGCGATTCTCGGCCAGGGCGTGCGTCATGTAGCGCAACTTGGCTTCGGTAAACTCGCCTTTCTTGAACAGCCGGGATTCCGGATCGGTGGTGCTTTGATGCGTGGCGTTGCCGCGCTTCTGGCCGCGGAAATCGACCTCGGGATTGCGACCTCCGCCTTTGGGCGGGTCGCTGCCATCGCGCTTGGCGAAGCTCTTGTGCGACGCCCAAGCTTCAATCAGCGTGCCGTCGACGCTGAAATGCTCATCGCTGATCAGGCCTTGCCACGCCGCCAGGCACAGCACTTTGCGGAAGAAGGAGCGCCCCAATTCCTCATCCAGCAGTCGGTCACGGTTGATCCCAAATACGCTGCGATCCCAGACCGGTTCATCCATCGACAGGCCGACAAACCAGCGAAACAGCAGGTTGTATTCCATCTGCTCCATCAACTGACGCTCGCTGCGCACGGTGTACAGAACCTGGATCAGCAGGGCTCGCAGCAGACGTTCTGGCGGAATTGAAGGCCGACCAGTATGGGAGTATCGTGCATCGAACTCCGGCGACATGGACTTGAGAATCGCGTCGACAAAGACACGCATCCGGCGAATCACATGATCCTTGGGAATGCGGGCGTCAATATCGACGTAACTGAACATGTCGGGATTCATGGGTTCGGCGCCGCGCATCAAAAAACTCCGGAAATAGAACGCTGAAAATGCGGCTATTTTACCAGAATTACGCTTTAAATCAGATGCTTGGAGTTTCTCGCCAGCCTGTTAAGGCTCTTGGATTAAGCCGAGGGCTTTTGCCCCCGACCAGCTATTTTACGCATTAATTCGGCTGAATCGGTCGCCGTACATGATGGCGAACTGGTTCATCGCCTCCTTCCAATCCCGCGTTGATCGGCTCCATTCCCCCGTGATTTTGCGCAGCGACAGCCAGATGAGCTTTGTTGCCGCGTCGTCCGTTGGGAAGTGGCCGCGCGTTTTGATCGTTTTGCGCAGCTGGGCATTGATGCTCTCGATGGCGTTAGTCGTGTAGATCACCTTGCGAATCGGCTGAGGGAAGGCAAAGAACGGAATAACGCGATCCCAAGCCCGCTTCCAAGCGGTTACCAC
>CAZZDF010000446.1:0-1698 GCA_964652915.1 uncultured Propionivibrio sp.
CCGGCACCGGCTTGCCGTCCGGCTGCGTCACCGTGATTTTCACCTGCGCCTTGTCACGCGGCTGGTAATCGGCTTTGTCCGGCACCACATCCACCTTGAGCTTGAAAGCCTCGGTGCCGACTTCGATCATCGCCATCCCGAGCTTGAACGCCGGCTTGGCCAGATCGACCATGGCTGTCGGCTGCGACGGGTTCCACCACTCCTTGAACCAGGCCACCGGCTCGCGCCAACCCCACGAGAAGAAGGAATACCACTTGAGCGGCTCGACCCGCCCGCGCACCGCCAGCACCGAGACAAAAACGTTCGGCCCCCACTCGCCCTTGACCGGAATTTCGATCACCGGCTTGAAGCGTGAAAGTTCGACGACCTGCGTATCGATGATGCCACCGGCCTCGATCGACACCAACGCCGTCGCTTCGCGGAAGGGCGTACGCACCTGGAAGCGCGCGACCTCACCCGGCGCATAGCTGCGCTTTTCGGGAATCACGTCGATGCGATCCTGATTGCCGGCCGTAAACCACAGGTCGCCATGCCCGGAAACCCAGTAGCTGGTGCCGGCATAGACCACGTTGCCTTCCTTGTCCTTGGTTTCCGCCAGCAGGTACACGTTGCCCGCCTCGCTGCTGCGCGCTTCGCAGGTGAGCTTGCCGCGCGAATCGCTGCGCCCGCTGCACACCTCGCCCATATCGACAAACTCGGTATGGTTCTCGAAGGCATAAAAGCCGCCGACGATGCGCTTGCGATGCGAGTAATCGACACGGCGCTTGGCCATCACCTTGACCGGTGCATCGGCCACCGGTTTGCCCTGTGTATCGAGCACCACCACTTCGATGGCGCCGGCATCCTTGACCGATGCCCAATCCTTGACGTAAATGCCGGGAACCACCGCCGCCGGCCACAACTCGACCGCGCCGTGGATGGTCTGAATTTCGCCGTTCGGATCGGCAAAGCTCATTTCGGCGTAAAGCTCGCTCGGCCCTTTGACCTTGCGGTTAAGCGGCACCGAAAGCTTGCCGGCACCGGCTTTGTCCAGCGTCAACGGCATCTTGTCGGCAACCAGCTCTTCCTGCTCACGGCTGTCATCGACGGCAAACGCGGCACGCCCCTCCTCGTCGAAGTCGACAATGAAATGGAAGTTTTCGTAATTCTTGTACTCCGGCCAGCGCGGACGGAAGGTCGCCGACACTTCGACATTGGCCCCCTTGGCCGCGCCGCCGTTCAGGAAGGAGAGGCCCAGGGCCAGCGGCACATCCTTCGGCGCGATGAGGCGCCCCGGCACACCCTGCACGCTGCCGGTATAGACCGGCAAACGGAAATCGGACACGCCGAACGAGGCCGTGACCGCACTCCCGCCATTACCATTGGGCCCGCCGCGCAACTCCACCTGATAGCTCCCGCGTTTGGCCGAAGCAGGAATCTTCCATTGATTGGTCGCCACGCCGCGACTATCCCAGCTCAGCGGCTGACGAAACTCGTCGCCGCTGCCGTCGTGAATGATGACCAGTTCGGTCGGCAAGGATTTCGCATCCGGATATGCAAAAGAACGGCTGTTGCGGTCGCGCGCGATATGCTTCATCGATACCGTCTGTCCGGCGCGGAACAGGCTGCGATCGAGCACTGTATGAATCTTGCGCGCCTCGTACTCGCCCCAGGTTTCCACGCCAAACCGCCAGGGTTCGATGCCTTCGTTCCAGTCCG
>CAZZDF010000447.1:0-1697 GCA_964652915.1 uncultured Propionivibrio sp.
TGCGCAAGGTGGCCGGCGTGTTGCAGGCCAACGCGCGGCGAGCCAGCGATCTGGTGGCGCGTTATGGCGGCGAGGAATTTGTGGTGGTGGCCGCGGATCTCGACATTCAGGCGGCCAAGGAACTGGCCGAAACCCTGCGCAGTTCGGTTGAGGCGCTGGGCATGTCCCACGAATTTTCGGCGGCGGCCAAGGTGGTGACGATTAGCATCGGGGTTTCCGTGACGACGCCTGATGCCAACATGCCACCGGAAAGCCTGCTACGCATGGCCGATGCGGCGATGTACTACGCCAAGGATGGCGGACGCAACCGCGTGGCCGCCTGGGGCAGCAGCGCGCCGGAAAAGGTGTGAGGCGGTAGTGGCTTGCAAGTGGGTGGAGAAGCCCGTAAATAGGGGCTTTCCGGGCGGTCTGGTTGGGAGGTGGCCGATTGGTCTGGTCTGCAAGGAGATGGCCTTGCAGCGCAAAGGGTTGTATTTTTTTTCATGCTCGTTTCTAATTCAGCCATACGTTTAATTTGATTTGCCCATGTTATCTATTGACGCCCACGCCATTTCGTTGCTTGCCGCTGTTGCGCTAGCCACGGCGGCGCTCGTCATCAAGGTCGGTGCGGTATCTGTAGTACGCGTAAAGAGCGTAGTACGGGTAGTACGAGTCGTACAAAGCGCACCGACGAGGGCCGGAAGAAAGTAAGTCAAAAAGATTAACGACAGATTCCACAACCCCCGCCGGTGCAAGCCGAGCGGGGGTTTGTTTTTTTGATGCTCCGCCGGCCGAAGCCGCTCATTGCAGTCGATTTTTAAGGAGAAATTGATGAACTCAACATCACCCGAAACCGCAGAAACTCTATCGGGCGCACAAATCGTGGTGCGCCTGTTGGAGCGGCAGGGCGTGCGCACGCTCGCCGGCATTCCCGGCGGCGCCATCTTGCCGATCTACGATGCGCTGTCGCAGTCGAAGCTGCTGCATCATGTTCTGGCCCGGCACGAGCAGGGCGCCGGCTTCATGGCGCAGGGTATGGCGCGGGTAAGCGGTGTGCCGGCGGTGTGCATGGCTTCTTCGGGACCCGGCGCAACCAATTTGCTGACGGCGATCGCCGATGCCAAGCTCGACTCGATTCCGATGGTGGCGATTACCGGGCAGGTGGCCCAGTCAATGATCGGTACCGACGCGTTTCAGGAGGTCGATACCTACGGTTTGACGATTCCGATCACCAAACACAACTACCTCGTCGGCTCGGCCGAGGAGTTGCTCGAGGTGATCCCGCAGGCCTTTCGTCTGGCCGCTTCCGGACGTCCCGGACCGGTTCTGGTGGATATCCCGAAGGATGTGCAGAACCAGCGCATCGAGGTGCGTGAGTGGCCGGCGCCCGGTATCGCCGACGCCTTTCCGGAGCCCGACGTCGACTTGATCGGCGAGGCCGCCGCGATGATTAACGAAGCGCAGCGGCCAATGCTTTACCTTGGCGGCGGCATCGTGCATGCGGAGGCTTCCGCACTGGCCGTCGAATTGGCCGAGAAGGCCAGCCTGCCGACCGTGATGACGCTGATGGCGCTGGGCACAATGCCGGTCGATCACCCTTTGTCGCTGGGCATGCTCGGCATGCACGGGGCGCGTTGCGCCAACATGCTGCTGGAAGAATGCGATCTTTTGATCGCAGTCGGCGCGCGCTTTGACGATCGCGCTACCGGCAAGGTGGC
>CAZZDF010000448.1:0-1690 GCA_964652915.1 uncultured Propionivibrio sp.
CCGACAACAAGATCAGATCGGCTTGCGTGCGCGCCAACTGCGAACCGCCGCCCATAGCCACCGAGACCTGCGCCTGAGCCAGCACCGGCGCGTCATTGACGCCATCACCGACCATTGCCACCACCTCGCCTTCTGCCTGCAGGCGGCGCACGACATCAAGCTTTTCCTGCGGCGTCAACGCGGCCTGCATGGAATCGATGCCCACTGCTTTGGCCACATGGGCAGCCACCGGCCCGGCATCTCCGGTGAGCAACAAAACGCGCGAACCGGCATCCCGCAGGGCGGCCACCATCGCCGCCGCCTGCGGCCTGAGCTCGTCGGCAAAGCGAAAGAGCGCCAGAGCGCCGGATTCATCAGCCAAAGCAACAACCGTATCGCTCCCCGGAACAAAATCACGCCCTGACACCGGCAAAGACTGCGCGCATTGCGCCGCCACATAGTCCGGACGACCGATCCACACCTGCCTCCCGCCGCATCGCCCCGTCATCCCGCGCCCCGGCACATTGCTTATCTCAAGCACCTCCGGCAAGTCCAGCCCGGCCGCCGCGTCACGCAAGGCCGCGCCCAGCGGATGCTCCGAGCTACCCTCCAGCGCTGCCGCCAGCGCAAGGCACTGTGCGCTGCCCAGTTCACGCAATGGCAGGCATTCGGCAAGTTTCATCCTGCCGACCGTCAGCGTTCCGGTCTTGTCGAAAACGAAACAGCTCGCCCGCGCCATGGTTTCGACGGCATGGCTGCGCGTTACCAGCAATCCCAACCGCGCCATGGCGCCACTGGCCACCGTCAAGGCAATCGGCGTAGCCAGCGACAGCGCACAAGGGCAAGTCACCACCAGCACGGAAACGGTAATCCACAAGGCTCTGGCCGGATCGACCAAGACCCAGAACACCGCGACCCCGACGGCAACCGCCAGCAAGGCCAAAATGAAGCGACCGGCAATACGATCGGCCAGTTCGACAAGACGCGGTTTTTCCATCGCCGCGCGTTCCATCAGGCGAACAATCGCCGAAAGACGCGTCGCCTCGCCGACCTGCTCGACCCTGATGAACAACGGACTCTCGATATTGACCGCCCCGCCGATCACCGCTGTGCCCGGCGCTTTGGCCTGTGGCAAGCTTTCGCCGGTCAGCAGGGACTCGTTGGCACAACTGTTTCCTTCGAGCACCACCCCGTCGGCCGGGATCGTTTCGCCCGGTTTTACCAACACCACGTCGCCCGGCAAAAGGTCGGCCGCCATCACCCGCAGCAGCGAGCGGTCGTCCGGATAAGCCTCCAACCGGGTGGCAAAAGCCGGCATCAGCCGCGCCAGCGCCTCGGTCACGCTCACCGCCCGCTGCCGTGCGCTCATTTCAAGAAAACGCCCGCCGAGCAGGAAAAAGACGAACATGGCCACCGAATCGAAATAGACCTCGCCCGACGCCGTTAGCGTGGCCCACACGCTGGCGGCAAAAGCCACGCCGACGCCCAAGGCCACCGGCACGTCCATGCCGACGCGACGCCAGCGCAAGTCGCGCAACGCCCCGCGAAAAAAAGGCGCCGCCGAATAAACCACCACCGGCACGGTCAATAGCAGACTGGCCCAGCGCAACAAGGATTCGATATCCGGCGACATCTCACCATCGCCGGCCAGATAAGCCGGCACCGCGTACATCATCACCTGCATCATGCCGAAACCGGCAACGAACAAGCG
>CAZZDF010000449.1:0-1689 GCA_964652915.1 uncultured Propionivibrio sp.
CGCTTGATGCTTAACAACTTGAGAGTATGGCGTTTTTAGGGCTTTCCGGCAACTTCTGAGGGGGTGGAAAGCCGTTATGGCTCGCTATCGGTTAGGGCCGCGAATGACCGAATTCGCGTTTTGCGTGGTCGCTTCGATGACTTGCGAAAGCGGGAGTGAGCGCAGGTCGGCCAGAACTTTGGCGATGGCGGCAAGTTCTTGCGGGCTGTTACGCCCGGCGGCAAGCCAGGCGGGAGCGATGTCCGGGGCGTCGGTTTCGAGGACAATGCTTTCAAGGGGAAGCGTCGCGGCGAGGTGGCGGATGCGCGTTGCGCGCGGATAGGTCATGCTTCCGCCAAAGCCGAGCTTGAAGCCGAGCTTGATGAATTCTTCAGCTTGTTGCTGGCTGCCATTGAAGGCGTGGGCAATTCCGCCACGTACCGGAATTCGGCGCAGGCATTTGAGTACCGGGTCTATGGCGCGTCGGACGTGTAGCAGGACGGGCAGGTCGAGGTCGCGGGCGATTTTGAGCTGCTCGGTGAAATAGTGTTCCTGACGGAGGGCGTCGACGTCCGTGACGAAATGGTCGAGCCCGATTTCTCCCACAGCGACCGGGGGGAACTGGCCGGAAAGCTCCTGGCTTAGCCATTCGCGCAGAAGCCCCAGATCGTGTTCGCCGGCGCGGTCGACATAGAGCGGATGAATACCATAAGCCGGGAAGCATCCGGGGTAGCGTTCGCAGCAAGCTTTTACGGCGGGGAAGTTTGCTGTTTCGATGGCCGGGATGAGAATTTTTGCCACGCCGACGCTGTGTGCCGCTTGAGCGATGGCATCACGGTCAGCGGAGAATTCCGCCGCATCGAGATGGCAGTGCGTGTCGATCAGCATGTGGTTAGCCATCCGCTGTTTTGTTTGGTAAACAAAACCAGAAATCGTTTGTCAGCTATTCCTGTTCGCGCGTAATCCGCACAACATCGGGAATGCGGCGCAGGCTGCGCATCAGGGTGGCGAGATGAAAGCGATTGGAAACCCCGACCAGAAAGCTTAGTTCGGTGAACAGTCCTGGTTTTTCGGCGTCCATGTTGACGTGTTCGATGTTCACGCCGGTTTGCGAGATGGCGGTCGCGACGCGACCCAGAACGCCGCGGATGTTCTTGGCGGTCACCTTGATGCGTACGTCGAAAAACTGATTGGGCTCTGGGTCCCATTCCACGTGAATCCAGTTTTGCGGCTCGCTGCTGCGCGATTTCCGCGCAGTCCGGCACATGTGAGTGTGGATGCGCAAGCCCTGCCCTTTGCGCAGCAGACCAATAATCGGGTCGCCCGGAATCGGTCGGCAACAGGAGGCTAATTGAATCGCCAAACCTTCCGTGCCTCTGATGACCAAAGGCTTGGCGGCGTTGGTCTCGTTTTGCTGAACTTCTTCGTGCGCTACTAGCTTGTGGGCGAAAACGGCAGCCAGGGTGCGCCCTAGACCGATATCGGCATAGACTTCGCGGCGCGATTTCTTGCCGGAATCGCGAACAACGCGCTCCCAGACGGTGGCCGGGATTTCCGAGGGAATCACCCCTAAAGCGGTCAGCTCCTGATTGAGCATCCTTTCGCCGAGCGCGCTCGATCCGTCCTGCTGAATGGTTTTGATATACTGGCGAATTTTGCTGCGGGCGCGACCGGTCTTGACATAGGCTAACCAGGCCGGATTGGGATTGG
>CAZZDF010000450.1:0-1684 GCA_964652915.1 uncultured Propionivibrio sp.
GCGTTGGTGACGCTCAATACGCAGCTGGAAACCGGGCAGCGGGTCGAGATCGTGGCGGCCAAGCAGGGCGGGCCGTCGCGCGACTGGCTCAATGCTTCGCTCGGTTACCTGTTTACGCATCGGGCGCGTTCCAAGGCGCGGCAATGGTTTGCCAGCCTGGCGTTGGAGCAATCGATTGCCGACGGGCGGGCCATTGTCACGCGCGAACTGCAACGCATGGGCGAGACCGGTATCAAGCTGGACGATCTCGCGGTGAAGCTGGGGTTTGCCAAGAGCGACGATCTGTTTATTGCCGTAGCGCGTGCCGAGCTGACCGTGCGCCAGCTTCAGGTCGCCGTGCGCGGTGCGGATGCTGAGCCGGATGAGGCGCTTTTTACCGAGCCGACCGTACGCAAGCACAAGGCGAGCGATGTTTCCGAGAAGGGGATTCTGATTGTCGGTGTCGACAAGCTGCTGACTCAGCTGGCTGGCTGCTGCAAGCCAGCGCCGCCCGATCCGATTGTCGGCTTCGTGACGCGCGGCAAGGGTGTGTCGGTGCATCGCATCGATTGCTCCAATTTTGCCAATATGGAAGCGATGAACCCGGAGCGGGTGATCGAGGTCGAGTGGGGAAGCCAGACCGAAGGCGTTTTTGCCGTGGATATCGTGGTCGACGCTAACGACCGTCAGGGCTTGCTGCGTGATGTGTCGGAAGTTTTCACGCGCGAAAAACTGAACGTGATTGCCGTCACTACCCAGTCAAAGGGCGGTACGGCGCACATGAAATTCACTACCGAGATCGGCAATATCGGGCAGCTTGGCCGGACGCTGGCGCAGTTGCATGAGGTCGAAGGGGTAATCGGCGCACGCCGGGCCTGATTTCCTTAGCAAGCCATCGACTATAACTCTTACGGTTTAAGCAACTCGATCAGTTCGCTTTGCGCGCAGCGCGGCTTGTTGCGTGAGCCGCGACGCGGATGGTAGCTGCCGTTGGCGTCCATGTCCCAGGCTTGTACGTTGTCGGTCAGGTAAATTTGCAGGCCTTCGGCGATAACCCGGCGTTTGAGTTTTTTGTCGAGAACCGGGAAAGCCAGCTCGATGCGCCGGAAGAAATTGCGATCCATCCAGTCGGCGCTGGAAAGGTAAACGCGTTCTTCTCCGCCAGCATAGAAGTAGAACACGCGATGGTGTTCGAGCAAGCGGCCGATGATCGAGCGAACCTTGATGTTTTCCGACAGGCCCTTGATTCCCGGACGCAAGGCGCAGACGCCGCGCACGATGAGGTCGATCTTCACGCCGGCTTGCGAGGCTTCGTAGAGGGCAATAATGGTTTCCGGTTCGAGCAGCGAATTCATTTTGGCGATGATGCGCGAACGCTTGCCAGCACGGGCGGCCGCTGTTTCAAAGCGGATCGCTGCCAGCATGTTCTGGTGCAGGGCGAACGGCGCTTGCCAGAGGTGTCTCAAGGCTTGTGCCCGGCCTAATCCGGTAAGCTGCTTGAAGACTTCGTTGACGTCGATGCCGATTTCCTCATTGCAGGTCAGCAGGCCAAAGTCTGTGTATAAGCGCGCGGTTTTCGGGTGGTAGTTGCCGGTGCCCAGATGCACATAGCGGCGCAGCACGCTGCCGGATTTGCCTTCTTCGCGACGCACGATCATCAGCATCTTGGCGTGCGTCTTGTAGCCGACGACGCCATAAACCACGT
>CAZZDF010000451.1:0-1683 GCA_964652915.1 uncultured Propionivibrio sp.
GGGGCGCCCGGGGGGGGGGCCCTTGCATCCACGGGGGGGGCGGTGGGGGGGGCGGTATGCGCTTCAACCAGAAAAACACGCCGGGCTGGACGTTGATGACCCAGGAAGAGCGTACCGAGATGCAGAACAAAATGCGTGCGGTAAAAACTTACGATGAGTGCAAGCAATTGCAGACCGAGCATCGTGCGCAGATGGAAGCGCGGGCCAAGGAAAAGGGGGTAACGCTGCGTGAACCACGGCAGAATGGCTGTGATCGGATGAAGGCCAGAGGCATGATCCAGTAAGCAAGCCATCGATCCGGCGCGAAACGCTCGAAGTCCGTTCGCCAGGTGAGTTATCGTGTTGATTCGGAACGATAAAGTTTGAGGTTTCCGTCATGCCGGCGAAGGCCGGCATCCAGTGCGGGCGTGATGTTGTCGCCTGGACCCCGGCTTTCGCCGGGGTGACGACTTCATTCGGGAAACCTCCGTTGGACGTATTCGAAGGCAGCTCTGGCAGGGTGGGTTGCTTTTCCAGTGAGAAAAGCATTTCCTTGGTAGACCATAAGGCGTGAATTTGTATTATCTTTCGCTTATTCCGTAATGCCGAATTTGCGATGACTACCACACCCGTTGAACTATCCCAACCCAAAGTCTATTTGATCGACGATGACCCGGTCTCGACTTTTCTGCTGGTTGATCTGGTCGAGTCCATTGGCTTGCCTTACGCCGTTTATGAAAATGCGGTGAAGTTTCTCGAAGAAGATCTTCATGGGCTTCAAGGCTGCATCGTCAGCGATTTGCGCATGCCGGTGATCAGCGGCCTTGATCTTCAGGACGAATTGCACAAACGCGGAGTTAATTTGCCGATGATTTTTATCTCGGCCTATGCCGAGGTGCATCTGGTCGTTCGAGCCATGCGTGGCGGGGCGCTGGATTTCTTCCAGAAGCCTTTTCCGACGCAACCGCTGATCGAGCGGATTCAGCAGGGTATGCGCATCGATCGTGAGCGCACCGAGCTGCAAGCCAGAAATCGTCAGATGGGCGAGCGCATCGCGCAATTGACGCCGCGGGAGAAGGAAGTTCTGCAAGGAATTTTCGAAGGGAAGCTCACCAAGGTCATCGCTGACGAACTGGGGATCGGCGTACGCACAGCCGAGACTTATCGCCAGTTGATCATGCAGAAACTTCAGGCCGGTTCGATCGCCGAGCTGGTACGGATTGTCGTTGAAACGATGTCGACCAATCCGGGGGCTTTGAAGTAGCGTTTCGGTCCTCGCAGGGCGGGACGAAACAAAAAATCAACCTGGAAAACGCAGTTAACCACAACGGGCACAACGAATACGGTTTTCGTTGTGCCCGTTCTGTTGTTGTGGTTTGAACTGAGCTTTGTTCAGACAGGGGGGGCAGGTTCAACCAAACAAGCGGTTCGGGCTGCCCGTAAATGGCTGAGCGCTTGTTCATAATCGAAGCTTTCGATCGCCGCCAACAGGGGGGTGCAGTAGTTGCCCAGCGTCGTTTGCAAGAGCGGCGTTTCGCTTTGTGCCAGCGTGCTCGCTTCGATGTCTCCTTCTTCCAGTAGGTGTTCCAGGTGTTCCAGCAACTCGATGCAGCGGTTTTTGTCGAGTGTGCGCGGCGTATCGAGCACAGCTTCGCGATTGATCGCGTGCTGCAAGGCGGTGATAAGCGCTTGTAGGCGGGTGGT
>CAZZDF010000452.1:0-1680 GCA_964652915.1 uncultured Propionivibrio sp.
TCATGGCGGCGATGGTCGCCGCCGGCAGAAAGCTTACCGACTTCCAGAAATAGCCACGCGTATCCACCGCCCCGCGACTCGGCACAAAGGCTTCGGCCGCGCCGGTACTCGATTGCTGCCCGACCACCAGCGGATAAACGGTCTGCCAGGTCCACAACCCGTCGGCAAGAAGCTTCTGCCCGCTTGCCTCTTCACGCACACTTAACCACGCTTGCGGGGCACGTACGGCAAGCGACAATTCCGGTCGCTTGAACATGAAACCCCACTCATCCTCGGCCTTTGGACTCTTGAGCCAGTAACCGTCGCGGTTAAGCACCATCACGTGGTCGCCCACTTTCTCGGTAATCCGGGCGAACTCCTGCAGCATGTCGCTACCGAAATAGTTGATGATGACGATGCCGCGTTTGACACCCTGTCGATCGGCAACCGGCGTTGCCAGACGCAACATGGGCTTGTATGGCTCCTCGATCTTGTCGTGTTCAATGTTAAGGTCGAGCGGCGAAACAAAAATCTCACCAGGAGCCAATTTCATCGTGTCAGAAAAAAAGTAGCGCTGTCCCTTGTTCTGTAGTTCGGCCTCGGGAACAATCACCGGCACCCCTTGCACGGTGTCGACGCGCACTTTTTCCATCCCGGTTTCATCGATCCAGCGCAACTGGTTGTAGATCGGCTTGCTGCGCGAAAAGCTGACGAACTGTTCCGCCAGCTCCGCCCGACGCGCCGGCAGAGGATCGTCCAGAATCTGTCGCGCGGTAAGGCTCGCCGCGAGATAGTCGAGGTCGCGGGAAATGTTCTCGATCTTGCCGGCCAACGCTCCGGCACCGAGATTGACGTAGAGCATTTCCCGGCTTTGCAGACGGGTCATCTCCTTCTCGATTTCGCTGCGGCCAAACAATCCGACCCCAAGCAAAACCAAAACCGCCAAAGGGAGAAAAACGCGCAGAAACATCAAGAACACACTGCTGCGAGCAGCTAAAGCAAAACCGAATGGACGCATGATCACCTTGAACAGACTTTCGCCGCAGTATTCAGGAAATGTCGGATCAGTGGACCAAGCCACGCTCTCCGCCAGCCAAGTATCCGCCTGCCGGAATTGCCCGTCAATGCTCGGCTTTGGCCGTTTTTTGCACGCCTGAGCGCCTTCGGCCGATTCTATCGTTGTTTCTGTTGGTGTTTCTGTAACTTGACCCGGCAGCACTTTTCTTACAACAATCGACCCAACACCATTCTTGGAAGCGCTCACCATGATCGATCAAGTTGTTGATGACTTCACCCTTCCGGCTACCGGCGACAAGGAATTATCTCTCTCCGCTTTCCGCAATCAGAAAGTCGCCCTCTACTTCTACCCCAAGGACAGTACGCCGGGCTGCACGACCGAAGCACAACAGTTCCGCGATCTGTACCCGGAGTTCGTCAAGGCCGGCTGCGTGGTGCTCGGCGTTTCGCGTGACAGCATCCGTTCGCATGAGAACTTCAAGCTCAAGCAAAATCTGCCCTTCGATCTGTTGTCTGACAGCGACGAGGGTTTGTGCAATCAGTTTTCGGTCATCAAGGAGAAAAAACTGTACGGCAAACCGGTACGCGGCATCGAACGCAGCACTTTCGTGATCGACGGCCACGGCGTACTACGCAAGGAATGGCGCGGCGTCAAAGCCCCCGGGCACGCGCAAGAGGTATTGG
>CAZZDF010000453.1:0-1674 GCA_964652915.1 uncultured Propionivibrio sp.
TGTTTTCCTGCTACGAGCGTAGCGGCGCTGCCGATCCCTATCTCGATCTTTGGTTATTGGCCTGCGGCTATACGCCGGCTTCATTTCATGTGGATCGCTGGTCCGACCGCTTTACGCCGGCACGGTTACTCACGCAAGCCACGGCGCAATGGGTTGCCGCATTCGCCTGGCCGTGGGCTTCGTTTGCCGAGAGTCACTATCGGCGACAGTGGGATGAAATGGCTCAGGGCTGGCGGCAGATCGCGATTCACCGGCAAAAAAAGACCGGCATAGAGATCGCCACTGAAGCGCTGATTGCTCCGCAACTCGGTTGTACCTGTCTCGCCGGCGATATTGATGGCTCCCGTTACACCCTGCAAGCCACCAAAACTTTTCAACGCGCCGATATTGGCGTTCCCGGCTGGGAATCGCCCCTGGCCCTTTCCTCGTCAATCGCCAGTTTCACCTGAACGCCCTCTTTATCAACGTTCAAACCTTTGGAGAAAATCATGAAACGTACCCCGATGCTCGCTTCACTGTTTGTTGTTTTCAGCCTGTTGTCCGGCTGCGCCACCTCTCAGGAAACGCTTTGGCAGAGCTCATATCGACTGGAAGCCGCCGGTAACTACAGCGAGGCACTTTCGGCCATGGATCAAGTCTTGGCCAATGACCCGGATGCCGAGCTGAAAATCATTCGTCGCGGCTGGCTCTACTATTCGCAGGGTAAATACAACGAATCGATCCGTGAATACCGGTTGGCGATGGATCGGAACGGGAGGTCCATCGATGCGCGGCTTGGCGTAACGCTCCCGCTGCTTGCCCAAAAGCGTTGGCGCGAGGCTGAACAAGCGGCGCGTGTCGTCCTTGAAATGGCACCGAACAATTACACCGCCTTGTTGCGCATGGCGATTGCCCAGGAAGGCTTGCGCGACTGGGAGGGCATGCTGAAAACCACGACGACGCTTACGGCGGCCTATCCGACCGATGCCAGTGCCTTTGTTTATCTGGCGCGCGCCAATGTCGGCCTTAACCGGAGAGGTGTCGCCATTGCGGCCTATACGGCGGTCTTGTCGCGCTACCCAGGGCATCTTGAAGCCATGGCTTATCTTGAGAAGAAGTAGATCAGCAAGCCAATGAGGGTCATGCGATGAGCCGCTTCGATCTCAAACAGGAACGTGAAAGCCTGTGGGCTTCGTTGGCTGAAATGGCCAATCAAAGTCCATTCGCGGTGACCGCTTTCAGCGAAACGCTGCAAAAGGTGTATGCCATCGACCGTTTCTGGACGTTTCCCGGGCGAGGTGTGCTCTTGCGCCTGTCGCATTATTTGCAGCAGGAGCAATTTACGTTGATCACCCAACTGGTCAATAACTGCTGCTATCGCCTGCAATCGGGGCGCTACCGGCAGCAGCCGTTTGTTCCGTTCCAAACCAATCTGGAACAACTCGATCGCCCGGCACTGCACGAAGAAAGCCAATTGGCGTCAGTGCCTACCAGCCCCCCGAAGCCGTATTTCGAGGTGCTGGTGGTGCATCCGCTGCCCGATGACTATGAAATGCTCTATCGTCAGCAGTTGGCCGCGCTCAAGTCGCCGCATGACGAGTTCGTCTACGACATCGTTTTTGTTGATTCTGCCGAAGATGCCTTGACCGCCGTACTGGCCAATAGCGACATTCAGGCTTGTGTCTATCTGAACCA
>CAZZDF010000454.1:0-1670 GCA_964652915.1 uncultured Propionivibrio sp.
CGTTTTTCGAGAAGCACTATGCCACGCCGGCAGAGCGCTTCCATTTGTTGCCGCCAGGGATTTCGCCCGACCGGCGGGCGCCTGCCAATGCCGCCGAGATACGTGCCGAGTTTCGCCGGGAATTCCAGTTGGCCGATTCGGATCTGTTGCTGCTGCAGGTCGGCTCCGGTTTCAAGACCAAGGGGCTCGATCGCAGCCTCAAGGCGCTGGCCAGTCTGCCGGAAGCTTTGCAGAAACGGACGCGATTGATCGCCATCGGGCAGGATGAGCCGACGGGCTTTCAACGGATGGCGCGTGCGTTGGGTGTGGCCGAGCATGTCAGCATTCTGCCCGGGCGCAGCGATATCCCGCGCTTCATGCTCGGCGCCGACGTACTGGTGCATCCGGCCTACAACGAGAACACCGGAACCGTGTTGCTCGAAGCGCTGGTTGCCGGTTTGCCGGTGCTGGTGACGGCCGTGTGCGGCTATGCGCATTACGTTGCGGAAGCCGATGGCGGGCGGGTGCTCGAGGAGCCCTTTGCGCAGCAGCGGATGGACGAGACCTTGGCGGCCATGCTTGCCGATCCGGCTGCAAGAGCACGCTGGAGTGCCAATGCGCTGGATTTCTCCGAGGTGGCCGACATTTACAGCAACGCCGAGCATGCGGCGGATGTGATTTTGAAAGAGCGGGAATGAGCGCGCCGAAAACGAATTGGGTGATCAACGAGCCGTTTCGCAGCCTGTGGGCCGGGCGCGATCCCTTTGTCGCCGTCGAGGAACTTGAAGGCGAGGTTTTTCGCGAGCTTGAGGCGCGCCGTACCCTGCGTACCGTGGTGGCGGGGCGACCCTTTTTCGTCAAGATCCATCGTGGTGTCGGTTGGCTGGAAATACTCAAAAACCTGTTCTCCGGACGTTTGCCGGTGCTCGGCGCCGGCAATGAGTGGCTGGCGATCCATCGTCTGACGAGCCTTGGCGTCGATACCATGCAGGGCGTGGCCTTCGGTCAGCGCGGCAGCAACCCGGCGACGCAGCATTCGTTTATCGTGACCGAGGAACTGGCGCCGACGATCAGCCTGGAAGACTACTGCCGGGATTGGAAAACAAAGCCGCCGGCGGTGGCATTCAAACGTGCCCTGATTAAGCGGGTGGCCGACATGGCGCGGCGCATGCATTGCGGCGGAGTGAATCACCGCGATTTTTATATCTGCCATTTCTTGCTGCATCTGGTGCCGGAACCAACGGTCGATCATTTCAAATTGTCGTTGATCGATTTGCACCGGGCGCAGATTCGTGGGCAAACTCCGCGCCGCTGGCGGGACAAGGATTTATCCAGTTTGTATTTTTCGGCGCTGAATATCGGGCTGACGCAGCGCGATGGCCTGCGCTTTTTGCGGATCTATTTTGACGCGCCTTTGCGTGAAATCCTGAAGAACGAGGCGCGCTTGCTGGACCATCTGGGGCGCGAGGCGAGTCGTTTGCAGGAACGCTACTTGCGCAAGTACGTCAAGGACGCAGAGCAATGAATCCGTCCGCGATCGAACTTTTAGCTGCTGAGAACTTGCGTCAAGCCGGGCGCGCCCCGGCAACGCCGTTTCAGGTGGATCTGGGGGGCGGCGGAACGCTGGTCGTGCAACGCCTGTTGCGCGTCTTGCCGGGTAAGCGGGTAGTCGGTCGCGGTGAGTGGAATGG
>CAZZDF010000455.1:0-1669 GCA_964652915.1 uncultured Propionivibrio sp.
TCCCATAGTCTTGCGGATGGATGGCAATTTGGGGCAATATCTCGCGTATGGACGTGATCGATCGAAAGATTCTTGCCCAACTGCAAGTCGACGGACGCCTCACTGTGACCGAACTGGCTGATCGGGTCGGGCTCAGCCTGTCGCCGTGCCATCGGCGCGTGCGATCCCTTGAAGAGGCCGGGGTCATCCGCGACTATCGCGCCCGGCTCGATGCGGCGGCGCTGGGGTTGAATTTCAGGGCCATCGTTTTCGCCACGCTCCGCGAGGGCGACCGCACCGCCGTGCAGGCTTTCGAGGCCGCTGTGTCGGCATTGCCTGAGGTGATCCAGGCTCAGCGGCTGTTCGGCGACCCCGACTATATTCTCCACGTTGTCTGCGCCGATCTCGACGCCTTCCAGAAGCTGTATGATGACCGTCTCTCCGCCCTGCCGAAGGTGCAGCGGCTGACCTCGACGCTGGTGATGAAAAGCGTGGTGGAGGATCGTCTGTTGCCGCTGTCGGGCGCCGCCGCTACAGTGTGGGCTACCCATTCGAAGACTGAGTAACAGAACAGGCTTGCCAGAAGCCGCATTCGTGAACTCATGCCAACGCAGAACTCTGCCTGACTTTTGTATGCGGGTGGCAAACCCATGAGAGATGGTAGTTCTTCAAAAGAAATCGTTTGCTTCGGTATATTTTTACCTAAATACTTCTAGTAAAATCCTAGATGACTGTAGCCTCGCTCTGAAAGCGGCAATTTCCACAAGCCCGGACCGATTTATCCTCTATTTCTGCTCAATGGCGAGGTCATGAACGTAGTCGAGAGCATCGAGCAAAACGGAAAGGCAAGTCTGCTGGCTGAGGCATTCAATCGTCGCCTTACGCAAGAGCACTTTGAGCAGCCTCTTGGCGCGGGTGATAATTGACCTAGCACCGAGTTGGCCCCGGAATTCACACTCCCTACAGGAAAGGAATTCCCCGCCACGAGTAGGTCTGCAGCACGCCCGCGCAGAAGTTATCCTGAACCCAAGCTGGGGGTTGGAACCGTCTTTACAACGGCCCTGGAACCTTCAGCACCGAGGCAGCTGGACATATGTCGCAAGCCCCTGGCCACTGGCTACTGGCTACTGGCTACTGGCTACTGGCTACTGGCTACTGGCCAGAGAATGTCAGCGCCCTTGCGTTGGGCACCAACCGGTAGAGAGAGGTTTCCAACCCGAGAAGGCGCGTATCGCCCCCAGAGCGTTATGACACAGAAGCTATATTCGACATCACCGCCGCTGAGCGCGGGAGACTTGGTATTCCGGCCAGCCGATCGTTTAAAGATTCGAATTGGTCGACTTTTCACTTTGAATTGGACGGGATTTGATTTAACTCTGGACGCATGAATTCTCATCTTTCGCCGCCGCCCACCTTCATTCCCCGTGCCATCGCGCCAACGGTGCGCGAAGCGCTTGAAGATACGCGCATCGTCCTTATCGCCGGCCCCCGTCAGGCCGGGAAGACGACCCTGGTTCGTCAACTGGCCGAAAACGATCGTCCATATTTTACGCTGGACGACCTGACCACGCTTGCAGCAGTTGGCGCAGACCCGGTCGGCTTTGTAAGAAATCTCGGGTTTGCGATCATCGACGAGATTCAGCGCGCGCCGGATCTGATCCTGGCGATCAAGGAAAGCGTTGACCGAGAC
>CAZZDF010000456.1:0-1658 GCA_964652915.1 uncultured Propionivibrio sp.
GGCTCAAGCAGGCTGACTACCGCATTCTGTTCTCGAACATTTCCGAGCGTGACGGCGGCGCGATCATCGCCGCGCTGGATCAAATGAACATCCCCTACCAGTTCAACGACACGGGTGGTGCGATACTGGTTCCCGGCTCAAAAGTCCACGAAGTACGCCTCAGGCTGGCAACACAGGGATTACCGAAAGGCGGCGGGGTCGGTTTCGAGCTGATGGAAAACCAGAAGTTTGGCATCAGCCAGTTTGCCGAACAGGTCAATTATCAGCGCGGGCTCGAAGGCGAGCTTTCGCGAACCATCCAGTCCATCGCTGCGGTTCAAAACGCCCGCGTACATTTGGCAATTCCCAAGCCGACGGTTTTTGTTCGCGAGGAACTCAAGCCCTCGGCATCGGTGCTGCTCAATCTCTACCCCGGGCGCGCGCTCGATCCCTCGCAAATTGCTGGCATCCAGAATCTGGTCGCTGCCAGCGTACCGAACCTCTCGGTATCCGGCGTCACGCTGATCGACCAGACCGGCGCAATGCTTTCGCAGCTGAAAAGCCCGCTCATGGACGCTGGTCTTGATCCGACGCAAATCAAGTACGTTCGCGAAATCGAAGCCAGTGCCATCAAGCGCGTCGACGACATTCTTGCCCCGATCGTTGGTCAAGGCAACGCCCGGGTACAGGTTGCCGCCGACATCGACTTCTCGCAAAGCGAGCAAACCGCCGAAACCCATCGTCCCAACACCACCCCGCCAGACATCGCCATTCGCAGCCAACAGACCAGCGAATCGGCCAGCGCGACGCCGTCAGCGCAGGGCGTTCCGGGCGCGCTGACCAACCAGCCGCCGGTTCCCGCCACGGCACCGCTGACCACCCCGCCAGTAGCCGGTGCAGGAACGCCAGCGGCCGCTCCGGGACAACCATTGCCCGGCCAGCTCAATGCCGCGGGCGTGCAAGGACCGATCAACAGCATCGCCCAGCCGATCAATACGCGAAAAGACTCGACCATCAATTACGAGGTGGATAAAACCATCCGCCACACCAAGCAATCGGTGGGCACCATCAAACGGCTCTCAGCCGCCGTCGTGATCAACCACCGGAAAGACGCCAAGGGCCTGGTCAAACCACTTTCCGATATCGAACTCAAGCAGATCAACGAACTGGTCAAGGAAGCACTCGGCTACAACAAGGAACGGGGTGACACGGTATCGGTCGCCAATGCGCCGTTCTCCACCACCGATCAGGCCGATTCCGAAATCCCGCTGTGGAAAGACCCGGATCTGCAGTACATACTGAAGAATCTGTTCAAATACGGGGCAATTGCCGCCATCGTTGCCTATCTCCTCTTCAAGGTCGTTCTTCCGCTAAGCAAGGTCATGCTAACCAGCCAGCCAAAGCACCAACATGGCACTGTTGGAGAAAATATTGATGTGCTAGCCGATGAAGAAAGCGAAGCGCTTCCGCCTTCCGCCGCCGAGGCTTTGTCCAAGAAACTGGACGAAGCTCGCGACCTGGCTCAGCAAGACCCGAAGGTGATCGCCAATATAATCAAAGACTGGACGGGCTCCAATGGCGGTTGATGACGGGATAGAACGAAGCGCCATCCTGCTCATCGCTCTTGGCGAGGATTTGGCGTCCGAAGTACTTAAACACCTTGGCCCCAAGGAAGTACA
>CAZZDF010000457.1:0-1654 GCA_964652915.1 uncultured Propionivibrio sp.
TTGCCGACCTGACCGCTGAGTATCTGCGCAAGAACGATTTTGAAGTCACCATCGAGAGCCGTGGCGACACGGCGGAAGCGCGCATCCTGCATGACAATCCGGCGCTGGTGATCCTCGATGTCATGCTACCCGGCAAGGACGGCTTTGAAGTCTGCCGTGCCGTTCGCGAAAAATACGAGGGCGTCATCCTGATGCTGACCGCCCGCGACGAAGACCTCGACCAGATTCTTGGCCTCGAACTCGGGGCTGACGACTACATCGCCAAGCCAGTCCAGCCACGTCTGCTACTGGCGCGGATCAAGGCACTGCTGCGCCGCGCTCCCGGCTCGGCGCATGGCGGCGACGAGCATGGCGAAGCGAATGAAACGGGCGAACTGTCTTTCGGCAGCTTCCGCATCAGTCAGGCCACACGCAGCACCTATGTCGGCGAAGAAGCCATCGACCTGACCACGGCGGAATTCGACCTGCTATGGCTGCTCGCCCAGCACGCCGGAAACATCCTATCGCGCGACGATCTGCTACAACAACTGCGCGGTATCGGCTTCGATGGACTGGACCGCTCGATCGATGCGCGCATTTCTCGGCTACGCCGAAAACTGGGTGACGACCCGGAAAACCCGACCCGCATCAAGACCGTACGCAGCAAAGGCTACCTGTTCAGCAAGCATGACTGGTAGCAACGGTAGCAGCAACAGCAGCGCGGCCAGCGGCAGCAGCAATAGCCGGCTGCTCAACATCCTTGGACGCTACAAGCCGTCGCCCTGGCGCGGCAGCTATAGCCTGTCGCGCCTGTTCCTGAACTTCTACCTGCTGGTGATGGGGTCCTTCATCGCCATGTTCTTCTTTGCCGACTTTGTCATCACCACCTCGGTCAAAGGCATCACCGACGACTACACCAGCCGCTTCATGCACGGAACGATCGTTCTGATTGAAGAAGACCTTTTCCGCAGACCGCGGTCCGAGTGGCCCAAGAGCATTCAGCAGCTTGGTGAAAAATTCGCCTACAAGCTCGATATCGTTGATCGCTGGACGCTCAAACTGCCCCCCAAGCAGGCGGAAAAGCTCGATAACGGCGAACTGGCCATAGCCGCCGATGGCGACATTCTTTATCACCGTCTGAAGCAAACCCCGCAGATTCTGGTAGTTGGCCCGATTTCCGCCGAAACCAACCCGGAACGTCCACGCGCCTTGCCTTTCGACTTGCGCGTTCGCCTGCTGACCTGGAGCCTGATCAGCCTATGTCTGGCTGTCGCGGTCTGGTTCTGGGTTCGCCCGGTATGGCGAGACCTCGAAGCCATGCGGCAAACGGCCCGTGCGCTTGGCGAAGGGCAGTTCGAGGCGCGCGCGCCCGTCGCACGCAGCAGCGCTTTTGAACTGCTGACGGAAACCATCAATGGCATGGCAGAACGCATCCAGCACCTGATCGCCACACAAAAGGACCTGTCCAGCGCCATTTCCCACGAATTGCGCACCCCTATCGCCCGGATGCGCTTCGCGCTGGAAATGCAGGCAGAAGCCGACGACGAAGAGGAACGCCAACGGCTCGTGCAAATGATGCTGGTCGACCTTGATGAACTGGAAAACCTGATCGATTCGAGCCTGGCTTACTCACGCTTCGAACGCGAACAACCGGAACTCCGCCTGACCCCTGTCG
>CAZZDF010000458.1:0-1651 GCA_964652915.1 uncultured Propionivibrio sp.
TCGAGGAGTACGACGACGAGCGGATTGAGGAAGTCAATGGCGAACAGCGCAAGAAAACCATCCGCCGCAAGCGCACACACACGCTCACTGTGCTGCCGCAGCAGGTGCATCTGGACGGCAACCTCAATGTCGAAAAACGTGCCTACGGCCTGCACGAAACGGCCGTTTTCGAAATGCAGGGGGTCGTTACCGGAAGTTTTGAAACGCCGACGATCGCGGCGCTCCCGACACTCGGCCAGAACGCCCAACTGACCTGGGGTGCGCCGATTCTCTCGGTCGGCATCGCCGACGCACGCGGCATCAGCGGTGCGCCCAAAATCGAATTGAAAGGAACAAGCCTGCCACTGCGTCGCGGCACCTTTGCCAATGGTCTGAAATCGGGATTCCATGCGGTTCTTCCCACGTCGACAGCCGGCAAGGTCGAAACCCTGCCGTTCCGCATCGAGCTGCGTCTGGCCGGCACGGGCAGTCTCGGTTTTGTTCCGCTGGGCGAAATCTCGACCGCCGAACTGCGCGGCAACTGGCCGCACCCGAGCTTTGGCGGGGACTACCTGCCACGCAGCCGCGAAGTCAACAGCAATGGCTTCAGCGCCCGTTGGAGTACCACGGCGCTGGCGTCCAACGCCGACAGCGAACAAATCAACCCGCAGGCCAGCGGCTTTCAGGTGCGTCTGATCGATCCGGTCGATATCTACCGGCAGGCACTGCGCGCGGTTAAATACGGCATTCTGTTCATCGTCCTGAGCTTCTCGGCCTTCTTCACCTTCGAGCACCTGCGCCGGCTGCCGATCCACCCGATCCAGTATCTGCTCGTCGGCCTGGCACAAGCGGTGTTCTTCCTGCTGCTTACCAGCCTCTCCGAACACATCGCCTTTTCGCTGGCTTACCTTGCTGCCGCAAGCGGCTCGATCCTGCTGATCGGCATCTACCTCGCCGCAATCCTGCGCGGATGGAAACGCGGCCTCGGCTTTGCCGGCGCACTGGCCATGCTCTACGCCGCGCTGTTCGGCATCCTGCGCTCCGAGCAGAACGCCTTGCTGCTTGGCTCGCTGCTGCTGTTCGTCGCCCTGGCCGTCCTGATGCTCAGCACGCGCAAGATCGACTGGTATCAACTCGGCAAGCGCAACGACAGTGCGATGGATAACGCCTGATGGCTGCGCACCTCGAAACCTGCTCCAGTACCGGCCACCTCACACGGCGTGGCCGGCTGCTGAACACCGGGCTGTGGCTGGGCGGAATATTTGCGCTGGCTTCCGCCCTGGTGCTGCGCAACCCCTTGTTTCTGCTCTGGCGACCATGGGCGACACTGCTGCTGTGGAGCACAACGCTCCTGCTGCCGGCGTGGCTCATCCGCTGTGGGTGGCAGCAGCGCCGCCTCGCTGATGCCGCACTGGCCGTGCTCTGGTTATATGCGCTGGCCATCACCGTTTGGCAGGAGTCAGCTTTTTTCCGCCATAAACAGCAAGTCCTGGCGCTTGCCGATGATCCCGTCGCACGACGACTCGGTGCGCATTTCGTCATCGGTTACAACGATCCGCAAACGATCCGACCGCTCGTTGAAAACGGTCTGATCGGCGGCCTGTTTCTCAGCGCCGGGAACGTCAAAGGACGCAGCATCGCCGCCATTCACGCCGAGATGGCCGAACTGCAA
>CAZZDF010000459.1:0-1651 GCA_964652915.1 uncultured Propionivibrio sp.
GCCGAGCGCCGGAATTTGATAGTGCACAGGTGCTGGAGTGGATGGGTCGTTTTATTGGCCGGATTCATGCAGTGGGCGCGCTCAAGCCCTTCGCCAAGCGGCCGGAAATCAACATCCGGAGCTTTGGCGAGGAGCCTCTGGATTTCCTGCGTCAGAGCGGATTTTTGCCGCTGGAGCTGGCGGAAGTTTATTTCGGCGTGGCGCAGCAGGCGCTGGACGGGGTGCGTAACTGCTATGCCAGGGCAGGCAAGGTGGCCAGCCTGCGCTTGCACGGCGATTGTCACATCGGCAATGTGTTGTGGGTCGATGGACGTGGGGAAGGGTGCGGGCCGTGGTTTGTCGATTTTGACGACGCGCGCATGGGGCCGGCCATTCAGGATTTGTGGATGCTGCTATCCGGCGAGCGCGCTGATCGCGTGCATCAACTGGCCGAGGTGCTGGCCGGTTATGAGGATTTTTGCGAGTTCGACTCGCGCGAGTTGCACTTGATCGAGGCGTTGCGCACCTTGCGTTTGATTCACTATTCGGCGTGGCTTGGCCGACGCTGGGATGATCCGGCTTTCCCCGCGGCTTTCCCATGGTTTACCTCGACGCGCTACTGGCAGGATCGCATTCTCGAACTGCGTGAACAAATCGCACTGATGGAAGAGCCGCCTTTGTGGTTGTCCTGATGGCCGTTGGTATCGCATCAGTAGGCTAATGCGGCGTGTTTACGTCGCTATGGTTTTCCGCAGTGGTGTTTTCGGTCTTGGTTTTTTTTGCCCGACTTTTCGTCGGTGTCTTGGGTTTATGTTGGGCGCGACGAATTCGCATCAGGCGATGGCTGATTTCATCGGAGTCCATCCACAGATCACTGCCTTTCAGGATTCGACCGATTTCCTGGGCTGATAAAAACGGGATGCAGATACGCGCCATGGCCTTTTCAAACCAGTTGCCGACGGCTGCCGCTTCCGCTTGCTGTTCGTTGCCCTTGCCGGCCAGATAGCCGGAGTAGGTGTGGAACATCAGTTGGCAGTTGTCGTGCACAACGAGGTCGTCGCCGCTCAGAAAAATCAAGGCTGCCATCGAATAGGCGCGTGCCTCGAGAACGGTGATGACACGGGCGCTGGAGGCCGCGATGTTGTTGATGATCTGCAGGCCGGTACCGAAGTCGCCGCCTGAAGAGTTCAGGTGCAGGTAGATGAGATCGGTGTCCGTCGCGGTACGCAGGGTGTAGAACATCTCGGTGTAGTACTGCGGCTCAAGGATCTCGCCGCACAAATAGTAGGAAATCTGGCGGATCGGCGATTGTCGTTCATAACGGATCAGACCGCGGAAGGGCGTGGCCTCGGTAACGCCATCTTCATCGGGCTCACGAGAACTGGTATCCAGATGTTTCATGATCGACTCCTCTGCGGGTATTTCGCAAGATCGGTTTCGCTACGCGGATTGCGGCAACGAACAGCGCGAACAATGTGTTGCCACAGCAGCATCGTGCCGTGAACGGGATGGAAGATCAATGATGCCGTGGAGTTTTGTGGAATGCATTTGAAATGCCTGTGGCGAGCGGTGTGTGAAGATCGGCGTGTTTAAAAGTTCTATTTTTGGCTGGCGCTTCTATTAATCCGGCCAGGTGAAGTTTGAAGTTTTACGCGGCATATTTGACGCGCGG
>CAZZDF010000460.1:0-1648 GCA_964652915.1 uncultured Propionivibrio sp.
CTGGCATCAAGCTGCAGGGGCAGGTCGAGTCGTTCGACCAATACGTGGTGTTGCTCAAGAATACGGTTACCCAGATGGTTTACAAGCATGCCATCTCCACGGTAGTTCCATCGCGCCCGGTTAGTATCCCGCTGGACAACGGCGACGACGCCTGATTTGCGGCCAGTATCTGTTTTTCCGGTTGCCGTCGCTGTCGTCGGCGATGCGCGGCGAATGGCATTGATTGGGTTGCCGCGCTTGTATAACGTAAAGTTATTTCATGCTTGAACGTCCCACAGCGGGTGAGCGTGCTGTCATCGTTCAGCTTGATTTCGGCGTCGATGATTTGGCCGAGCAGCTTGAAGAAGTGCGTTTGCTTGCCGAATCCGCCGGTGCCCTAGTGTGCGCTGAGGTTTATGGGCGGCGGCAGAGCCCTGACGCGGCAACTTTTGCGGGCAAGGGTAAAGTGCAGGAGGTCGCTGCCGAGGTGGCGGCTCATGGCGCAGATCTCGTTATTTTCAATCATGCCTTGTCCCCGGCTCAGGAGCGTAATCTCGAGCGCATCTTGCAGTGTCGTGTGGTGGATCGCACCAGCCTGATTCTTGATATTTTTGCGCAACGGGCAAAAAGCTCCGAAGGGAAATTGCAGGTCGAGCTTGCCCAGCTTGACCATCTGGCAACGCGTCTGGTACGTGGCTGGACCCACCTGGAGCGGCAAAAAGGCGGTATTGGCTTGCGCGGCCCGGGAGAAACGCAGCTTGAAACCGACCGGCGTTTGCTCGGCAAGCGGGTCAAGTTGCTGAAAGAGCGGCTGGTCAAGCTGGAACGCCAACGAGGAACGCAACGCAAGGCACGTGGGCGCGCCGATTTTCTTAACGTGTCGATTGTGGGCTATACCAATGCTGGAAAGTCCACGCTTTTCAATGCCTTGACACACGCTGGGGCGTATGCCGCCAATCAGCTGTTTGCAACACTCGATACCACTTCGCGGAAATTGTGGCTGGGCGAGGCGGGGAATGTGGTGATTTCCGATACGGTCGGTTTTATCCGCGATCTTCCGCACGAACTTGTCGCGGCTTTTCATGCCACGCTGGAGGCGACCGCTCAGGCCGATTTATTGCTGCATGTGGTGGATTCGGCGAATCTGGCGCGTGAAGAGCAAATTGCCGAAGTCGACAAGGTCCTTTCTGATATTGGAGCCAGTGGGGTTCGGCAACTTTTGGTGCTTAACAAGCAGGATCTGACGGGGCTGCCGGCTGCGGTCGAGCGGGATGAGTATGATAGAATCACCCGCGTTCGGGTTAGTGCAAAATGCGGAGAAGGTCTGCCGCTTTTGCGTCAGGCATTAACCGAAATTGCATTTGAGAAACGTCGCGATCAGTGTGAAGAAATCGCGAACAATACAGTTGCCATCGAATCAGATACTCTCTTCGACTCAGATCTTTCAACATGATTTCAAGCATTGGAATACTTATGTCACTCAATGACCCGCATTGGGGCAATCGAGGCGATGACGGCAGCGGTAATGGCAGTAACGGTGGTCGGCGCCCGAATCAAGGCCCTCCGGATCTCGATGACTTATGGCGTGATCTCAATCGTCGCCTGTCTGGCATGCTGGGCAAGAAGGACGGCGGAGGAGATGGCGGCAACAGAGGCAACAGTGGCGGCA
>CAZZDF010000461.1:0-1643 GCA_964652915.1 uncultured Propionivibrio sp.
GGATTCGCGATGCGATGGTCTTTGCCTTCGCTCCGCCGGCGGTCGTCGAGCTGGGTAACGCTTCCGGTTTCGATGTGCAGTTGCAGGATCGCGGTTCGCTTGGCCACGAAGCCTTGATCGAAGCGCGCAACATGTTCCTCGGCATGGCTTCGCAGGACAAACGGCTGGTCGGTGTGCGCCCGAACGGCCAGGATGACATGGCCGAATACAAGCTTGAGATCGATCAGGCCAAAGCCAACGCGCAAGGCGTGACCATGAGCGAGGTCAACGACATGCTTTCGACTGCGTGGGGCAGTAGCTATGTCAATGACTTTATCGACCGCGGGCGAGTCAAGAAAGTCTATCTGCAGGGCGACGCCCCGTCGCGCATGCTGCCGGAAGACCTCAACAAATGGCATGTGCGCAACAAGAACGGCGAAATGGTGCCGTTTTCGTCCTTTGCCAGCGCGCATTGGTCCTATGGTTCACCACGCTTGGAGCGTTACAACGGTTCCTCTTCGGTCGAGCTCATGGGGCAGGGTGCGCCGGGTGTGAGTACCGGCGAGGCAATGGATGCGGTGGCCGAAATCGCCGGCAAGCTGCCGCGCGGGATCGGCTTCGAGTGGACCGGAGTCTCCTTTGAAGAGCAGCGTTCGGGAGCTCAGGCGCCGGCGCTTTACGCCATCTCCTTGCTTGTTGTTTTCCTCTGCCTGGCGGCGCTTTATGAGAGCTGGTCCGTGCCGTTTGCGGTCATGCTCGTCGTGCCGCTTGGGGTGATCGGTGCTTTGCTGGCGGCCGGCGGACGGGGAATGACCAACGACATTTACTTTCAGGTCGGCTTGCTGACCACCGTCGGACTTTCGGCCAAGAACGCGATCCTGATCGTCGAATTCGCGCAAGCGCAGATCGATCAGGGGGTTGAACTGTTCGAGGCGATTCTGACTTCCGTACGTTTGCGTTTGCGGCCGATTTTGATGACCTCGCTGGCCTTTGGTCTCGGTGTGTTGCCGCTGGCTATGGCCAACGGTGCTGGCTCGGGTAGCCAGAACGCCATCGGCACCGGCGTGCTCGGCGGCATGATCTCGGCCACCGTGCTTGGCGTTTTCTTCGTTCCCGTGTTTTTTGTGGCAATCCGGCTGTTTTTCAAGAGAAAACGCGGCGACTCCGGGCGTCATCCGCCAGACTGCAGTGGCGTAAGCTGACGGACGAACTTTTCAGGAGATGAAACGGGAACGTCTCTGCTTCTTCGCTTCTGCTAAGATGAAATCGGCTTCAGGAAGCTGGCAACCTGCCAGGGTTGCCACGTGCCGCGACAGAAGTGCGCAAATTTTGGGTCGGAATGTATTGGAAATAAGAGGTATGTATGCAGCCGATGATCAAGAGTGTGATTGGCCTTCTGCAACAGCGAGCATTGGCGGCGCAACCAACGGTCGTTGCGAAACTGGGTTTCGTTGCAGCATCGCTGATCTTCTTTCTGATGGCATCAACCGCGGCAACTGCAGCCCAGACGGTTAAAGTCGGGGCTTCGGATTTCTCACCTTATATTGAAACTGTTGAAGGCAGTAAGGTGCGGGTCGAACTGATCGAGTTAATGAATGCTTTTCAGGATAAGTATCACTTTGAACTGGTTCTGACTGGGCCTATGCGTCGCTTTGTCGATTTCG
>CAZZDF010000462.1:0-1639 GCA_964652915.1 uncultured Propionivibrio sp.
TAGTTGCTGACGCGGAAATCGCGGAAGCGTCCGAGGCCGGTACGTGAATCCATCAGGTAGTTGAGCAATACCCAGCCGGTCGGGTTGAGGATTTCCTCGCGGGTAAATTGCGCCGAATCGGCTTTATCGACAGCGGCCATCATTTCGTCGGAAATGCTCGGGAAGACCTTTTTGCCGCCGTAGTATTCATAAACCACGCGGGCGGCGGATGGTGCTTCCGGATCGATCACCCGGTTATCGCGGTCGCCGCTGATGCGTACGGTTTCCGACAGGTGGTGGTCGAAGACCAGATGCGCTGCGGCAACGTACGGCAGGTTGGTGGTGATGTCGCGATCGGTGATTTCGATCTTGCCGTCCTGCATGTCTTTGGGGTGCACGAACTTGATGTCGTCGATCATCTCCAGTTCGTTGAGCAGTACGGCGCAGACAAGCCCGTCAAAATCGCTGCGGGTAACCAACCGGTATTTTTCATGATTCATGGCGAACTCCTTGTCTGGTGGAGAACAACAATCAATGGTTAATGGATCGGTCAAATGGCTTGTTCGTTCAGTGTGCTTGATCGGCAGGTTTTTCAGCTTCTTTCTTGGGTTCCACTGCTGTTGTTACTTTCTTCTTGGTTCCTGGCGCGGCAACCGGAGGAAGCTGTGGTTCGACGGTTTCGAGCTTGTTGTCGCGCATGTAGGCGTCCATGTCGCGCCATCCTTCGTACACCGCAGATTTCGGTAGCCAGGAGTAAATCGAGTAACAGTCCTCGATGGCACGGCCAGACTGACGGCAAGCGCCTCCGACGGCCTTGCCGTCGGCTTCGGCACGGGCGGCTTTTTCTACCGGATCTTCAAACCCCATTTTCTGCTTGATCATGTCGCAACCACTGATACCGAGCATCAGCATGGCAATGGCCATCAAGGCCGGTATTCGCCTGCCATGGCCGGTGGACACTGATCTTGGTGTGTTTGTTTGCATACACGCCATTTTAACCATAAGCCATACTGCCATGAGCAATATTTCAGCAAAGAAGATCCGTTGTCTGGCGCCTCGTGGGGGCGATAGCGCGGCGGCTCATGCCCACCAGAAGCGCACGATGTGGAAGAAGATCGGCGCCGAGAAGCTGATCGAGTCGACGCGGTCGAGCATGCCGCCGTGGCCTTCGATCATCGCGCCCCAGTCCTTGATGCCGCGGTCGCGCTTGATGGCCGAGAGAAAGATCACCGCGCCAACGCTGGTCCAGCCGAACGGCGCGATGGCGACGAAGGGCAGGTAGAGCGCTGCGTCAGAAACAACATCGGAGAGCTCGTTGAGGTAGGCGCCAAGCGCCGACTTTTGTCCGAACTCGCGGGCCAGCATGCCGTCGATGGCGTTGAATGCCATGCGCAGGAACATCCACAAAGGCAAGAGCAGGAATAGGAGCCGATTGCCGTTTGCGAAATAGAGAATGCCGCCCAGCATCAACGATATGCACATCGCCGCCAGCGTCATGCTGTTGGCCGTGATGCCGGATTTTGCGCAGCCACGTGCCAGCGGCCGGAGGAGTGCCTGAAAGGCGGGTTTTAACTGGTAAATGCTGAGCATGAGTTGTCCAAGAGTTGTTTGTTTTGCATGCAAGATACGCAATGCGAATATTTGATGCGGTGATCGTACC
>CAZZDF010000463.1:0-1637 GCA_964652915.1 uncultured Propionivibrio sp.
TCATGCGGCAAGCCGAAATTAGCAGAAACACTCTTGAGACCAAGATCACGGTTCGCGTCAATCTTGACGGCTCCGGGCAGGGAAAGTTCGCCTCGGGGGTGCCATTCCTCGATCACATGCTCGATCAGGTGGCCAAGCACGGAATGATTGATCTGGAGGTCGAGGCGCAAGGCGATCTGCATATCGATGCGCACCATACGGTCGAAGATATCGGCATTACGCTCGGGCAGGCGCTGACCAAAGCGCTTGGCAATAAAGCCGGGCTGCGCCGTTACGGGCATGCCTACGTGCCGCTTGATGAGGCGCTCTCGCGTGTGGTGATCGATTTGTCCGGGCGCCCCGGGCTGGTTTTCGAGGTGGACTTCGTGCGTGCAATGATTGGCGCATTCGAGGTTGATCTGGTGCGTGAGTTTTTTCAGGGGCTGGTCAATCACGCCGGCATGACCCTGCATATTGATGCGTTGCGCGGTGAAAATGCGCACCATCAGGCGGAAACGATTTTCAAGGCGTTTGGCCGCGCACTGCGCATGGCCGTCGAACTCGATCCGCGCGCGGCGGGCAGCATTCCCTCGACCAAAGGAGCGCTTTGATGGGCGCTGTCGCGGGGACGATTGCCGTTGTCGATTACGGCATGGGTAATTTGCGCTCGGTCTGGCAAGCCTTGGTGCACGTGGCACAGGGGCGTGAAGTGGTGGTGACCGCTGATCCCGAAGTGCTGGCTTCTGCGGAGCGCGTGGTTTTTCCGGGGCAGGGCGCCATGCCCGACTGTATGCGTGAGCTGGATGCGCGTGGTTTGCGGCAGGCGGTGCTGGAAGCGGCCAAGACCAAGCCGTTTCTCGGTATCTGCATCGGTCAGCAAATGCTATTCGAGCATAGTGAAGAAGGCGATGTTGCCGGCCTTGGCGTATTTGCCGGACAGGTTCGCCGTTTTCCGGCCGACAAGATGCTTTCGGAACAAGGCGAGCGCCTCAAGGTGCCGCACATGGGCTGGAACGAAGTCGTGCACACGCGGTCCCATCCCCTCTGGCAAAGCATCGCGGATGGCGCTCGGTTCTATTTCGTGCATAGCTATTACGTCGATCCGGTCGATCGGGCAGCGGTGGCGGGAACGACGCAGTACGGCATTCCCTTTACCAGCGCGGTGGCGCGGGATAATATCTTCGCTATTCAATGTCATCCGGAGAAGAGCGCGCAGGCCGGGCTTGCCTTGTTGTCCAATTTCATCGGCTGGAAGCCCTGATTCGCTTCTTCTTTTCTTTCATTTTCCTTTCTCAACTCATCGTTTCTCACAATGCTGATCATTCCCGCGATTGACCTGAAGGACGGGCAGTGTGTCCGTCTCAAGCAGGGCCTTATGGACGACGCTACCGTTTTTTCCAACTCTCCCGGCGAACAGGCTACTCATTGGCTTGAGCAGGGTGCGCGTCGCTTGCATGTTGTCGATCTTAACGGCGCTTTTGCCGGCAAGCAGAAAAACGAACGCGCCATCAAGGAAATTGTCGACGCGCTTGGCGACGAAATTCCGATTCAACTGGGTGGAGGCATCCGCGACCTCGATACCATCGAGCGCATTCTCGATAATGGCGTCAGTTACGTCATCATCGGCACGGCGGCAGTGAAGAATCCCGGTTTCCTGC
>CAZZDF010000464.1:0-1636 GCA_964652915.1 uncultured Propionivibrio sp.
TTCGTCCGTCTCGTTTCATCCCTATCGGATCACCATGACAGCAAAAGTTCCTAGCAGCCTGTCGGTCTTGAGCTGGACAGGTCAAGGATATTGAGTCTGAAAGGCCGTATTTCGGCGATTTTTGTCTGAAGGCGCACGATTCCCCCTCGCTTTCGCTACTGCGGACGCAATACGGCCATGCGTTTCAAATTCCACGCGAGGCAAACCAGCGTCCATTCGCCCGTGACTTTCTTCAGGCCGCGCAGGGAGAACTGACGAAAGCCCAGTACCGACTTGATGATGCCGAACACAGGTTCGACAGTTTGCTTGCGCAGGGCGTAGAGCGCCCGCCCGGCTTTGGTTTTCAGCTTGTGCGCCATGGCCTGGGCGGGCGTTGCATTCGCCGGCAAGGCAGCCGGCTCGGTAAAGCGCTCCTTTGGCGCCGGATGATGCTCGTCCCGCTTCACCGCAATGAACGGCTCAATACTGCGCGCTTCGCAGGCGCTGACATTCTGGGCGCTGTAAAAACCCGTATCCGCCACGAGCGCCTTCGGCTGACCCAATGAGGCAGGCAGCGCCGCCAATTGCTCAAGCATCGGCAGCACCTGTTCCTTGTCGTTGCAGGCTTGCGTGACGGCCAGTGAGACGACCAACATGCTGCTCGTATCGACCGCGGCCTGGGCGTTGTAGGCCTGTTCAAAGCCACCGCCGGGGACCGGCATAATCCGCGATGCTTCATCGGTCAGATTGAGCTGGTCTTGCGCCTTCGGCCCGGCAGTGGGCGGCTTCGGCGGCTTGCCGCCGGGTTTCTTGCCACTTTCCTTCGCCTTGGCTTCGCGACGCGCCAACTTGGCCTCGTACTCGGCTTGCTCTTTCTCGAAACGAGCTTTGGCTCGTTCCTCGATCTTGACCTTGGCGGCGGCCATGGCCTTCAGTCGCGCCTGCCGACGGGTAATTTCCGCGGGTAGACTCATGCCGTCCGGCACGGCGGATTGGTCGGCCTGCTCGGCCAGCGCCAGCAAGGATTCGACTTCCGCTTTGAGCTGGATTTCCAACTGCTCAATGTGGCCGTGTGACAGGGCGCTGTGGCGGGAGGCATTGGCCTTGATCTTGGTGCCGTCCAGACTGATCGTGCCCAGCTTCAGGAGCTTCATTTCCCGCGCCATCTCCAGCACCTGCACGAACAGACCGGCCAACTCGTCGAGAAAGCGCCGGCGAAAAGTCGCCAGCGTGTCATGGTCAGGGTGGGTGCCGGCCGCAATGAAGCGAAAGGCCACCGAGTCATAGGTCGCCCGCTCAATCTTCCGGCTCGAGAAGACGCCGTTGGCGTAGCCATAGACCAGCAACGCCAACAACACCGAGGGGTGATACGCCGCGCTACCCCGGCCCGCATAGGCTTTCTCCAGGGCGCTGACATCGAGCCCATCAACGACCTCGACAATAAACCGGGCAAGGTGGTCTTCCGGCAGCCATTCATCGACCGAGGGAGGAAGCAGGTAGCCGGTCTGGCGGTCAACGGGATGGAAGCGACTCATTTCTCAGGATGCCTTCAGTGGGTACCTTCGCATTATCCCATTTGCGCAGCATTAGTCCGACAGGCTGCTAGGCTGACTCGCTCTTGACGCACAACCGGACGACCTTTGAAAGCGCCAACGCG
>CAZZDF010000465.1:0-1634 GCA_964652915.1 uncultured Propionivibrio sp.
CAATCGGTCAACGATCTGGACGACTATCGCCGCTTCCATCCCGGTCTGGAAAAAGCCAAAGCGGTGGCCGTCATCGGTGCGGGATTGATCGGTTGTGAATTTGCCAACGATCTGGCGAGCCGCCAGATCAAAGCCCATGTAATCGACCCCGCGGCATGGCCGCTTTCACGCCTGCTGCCGGAAACCGCCGGTAATGCATTTGCCGCTGGCTTGCAAAAACAGGGCGTCGAGTTTCACTTCGGCACTTCGGTCAAAGCTATCTGGAAAAACAACGGCGACAATGGTGGATTCCGACTTGAACTGGCCAACGGACAACAGCTCATCGCTGACCAGATTCTCTCCGCCATCGGCCTGCGCCCGAGAACCGCTCTCGCCCAAACGGCCGGCGTCACCTGCCAACGCGGTATCGTTACCGACCGATTCCTGCAAACCAATCAGGCCGACATCTACGCGATGGGCGACTGCGCTGAAATTTCCGGCCTGCTCCTGCCCTTTGTATTGCCGATCATGCATCAAGCTCAGGCGTTGGCGAAAACATTGGCAGGAACGCCCACCGCGCTGCACTACCCACCGATGCCCGTTGTTGTCAAAACGCCAGCCTGCCCGGCGGTCGTTTGTCCTCCGGCCGCAGGGACCACCGGAAACTGGCACTGTTTTGAAGAGGACGACGGATTGCAAGCCCTTTTCAGGGACACCTCGGAGCAGCTGCTCGGATTTGCTCTGCTCGGCAACGCGACTTCGCGAAGCCAAGCCTTGGCATCCGAACTTCCAGCACTACTCGATTAAGGAAAAGAAGGAATAGTCACGACCCGTACGATTTAACGAAGCCTGATTTTCCTCGCGTTTTTCGTGCCAAACCGCGTAACCATGCGGTTTGTAGTGGCTATGGGAAAGACGCACGACGCTCTGATACATTCTGCGTACACTTCTAGCATTGACCAGGACGCAGAAGACAAGGATAATTTCGGCCGTGCGGTTGAAATACCTAGTATTTTTGGCAGATCGTACGGAGTAATAATGCGCCTGACGTCTTCGAGGCGCTTTTTGTTTAAAAGTTCCTTTCTGCTCCACTTCACGCCGCTACACTCAACTCAGGGCATTGTGCCGGTTGATTATTGTGCGAATTTTACTTTACAGAGGTTAATCCATGAACGTTGATTTTGATGCCGTCAAAAAGGCCGCCGAAGGCTACAAAGCAGACATGTCCAAGTTCCTGCGCGACATGATTGCAATTCCTTCCGAATCGTGCGACGAAGAAAAAGTTGTTAAGAGAATTGCTGCTGAAATGGAAAAGCTGGGCTACGACAAGGTTGAAATCGACGGCCTTGGCAACGTCATCGGCTGGATGGGCACGGGCGACAAGATCATCGCCATCGACTCCCACATCGACACCGTCGGTATCGGTAACATCAACAACTGGGAAAAAGATCCTTACCAGGGTTGGGAAGACGACGAAATCATCGGCGGCCGCGGCGGCTCCGACCAAGAAGGTGGTATGGCTTCCGCCACCTACGGCGCCAAGATCATGAAGGATCTGGGCCTCATTCCTCCCGGCTACAAGATCATGGTCGTCGGTACCGTTCAGGAAGAAGACTGCGACGGCATGTGCTGGCAGTACATCTACAACGTCAGCA
>CAZZDF010000466.1:0-1628 GCA_964652915.1 uncultured Propionivibrio sp.
TCTCGATTTTCCTTCGCAACCGTGTTTTTCGGTTACTTGTTCAGCACTTCCCTAATTAATTAATAAAATCATCAAGTTATGCGTTACTCAGAACGGACTATTTGCAATCCCACGCCGTGTTGCTCAAACTTTCAAACTTATCCATCTGGATTCTCCCTTTCATGTGCATGGCGGCTCACGATTGGAAGTTTCTACGATGTACAACCCCGAATACGTCAAACTTTCACTGTCTCCCCGGCAGAGCCGGGGGAACTCCTCCGTTTGTTAGCCCCTGCTTTTACTGGCAACCATGAAAGAAATCATCAACATCGGCGACAATCACCTCGCCGTCCTGGTCGACCGACCGTCTGATCCCGACAAAGGCTACACGCTCTCTTTGCACGGCGGCGGATTGTCGGTCAAAGAGTCCGACGGCTATCTTCGCGATTGCTTCACCGAGCAAGGCTTCGGCATGGTTTCGTTCGATTTCTCCGGTTGGGGCGAAAGTTCAGGGGAGCGAGGCGAATGCTCGCTCGCATCGCGGCTGCAGGATGCTCTCGACGTCATCACACACTATGCTCTGAAAGTCGATTTCGTCGTCGGCACCAGCATGGGCGGCTACCTTGCGCTCAAGCTGCTGGAAAAAATCGATGTCCCGAACCTCATCCTCTTCTGTCCGGCGGCCTATGCGACCTCGGCATGGAACCTGCCGTTCGGCGGAGGCTTCACCGAAGACATCCGCCGCCCCGATTCTTTCCTCGAATCCGACGCCGAAGCCATTTGCCGGGCCTATCGGGGAAATGTCCTGTATCTCATCGGCGACCGCGACGAGGTCATCCCCGAGCCGATCGACCGTATCTACCGCGAGTCATTCGAACAGGCGGCGTCTTCCCGGATCGTAGTGCTCGACGACTGCCCGCATCCGATTCATCGCTGGGCGCCGGTCAATCCTGCGGGCATGGCTACTATTCTCTCGGAAGTTTCGCGTTTCGTTGGACTGGCAAAATGATCAGATCAAAAACCATTCCGCCGCTCGCGCAGCGCCGTAAACACGGCCAGCGGATCGGCGCTTGATGCGCCAGCCCCCAGCGCCGAAACCACCACCTCCGGCTCGCTGCAGCGCAAAAACGAATTGGTCGCTTTTTCCAGCGCCAGCGTCGAGGGCACCGTCGCCAGACCTTTAGCCCGCGCCATAGCCACTTCTTCGGCGCGTTGCTGCATCCGGCGGTTGCCGGGTTCGATGGTCAGCGCAAAGCGCAAATTGAGTTCGGTGTACTCATGAGCGCAATACACCGCCGTTTGCCCGGGCAAGGCGGCCAGCCGCGTTAGCGAGTCGAACATCTGTGCCGGCGTGCCTTCGAACAACCGACCGCAACCGGCGCCAAACAGGGTATCGCCGCAAAACAGCGCGTCCGGGCAGTAGTAGGCCAGATGCCCGAGCGTATGGCCGGGCACCGCCAGCACCTGCAACTCGACGCCCAAGCCCGCCGGAGCAATCGTCTCGCCGCCGCGCAATGGGCGTGTCAGCCCTGTGATAGACTCCACCGCCGGGCCGAACACTTCGGCCGCCGGATAGCATGAAAGCAAGCCCGCAATGCCATCCTGATGGTCGTGGTGATGGTGCGTGACGAGAATGGACGAGAGCGTCA
>CAZZDF010000467.1:0-1626 GCA_964652915.1 uncultured Propionivibrio sp.
ACAGCGATCCAGGACGGCATCGTCGATCAGGTCATCGAAGCCATCGAGAAGTCTGCAGGAACCGGCAAGGTCGGTGACGGCAAGATTTTTATCTGCGATCTTGAGCAAGCCATTCGCATTCGCACCGGCGAGACCGGTGAAGATGCCCTGTAAGGGAGACGGCAATGAAAAAATTATTGGCTATTTTTACCCTATTGCTGTCGGTCGCTTTTTATTTGCCGGCCCACGCGGCGGAAACAGCACCGGACAGCGTTGCAGTAAGCGTATCGGTACCCGCGAATACAGCGGTTGTCGCCGTTGAGGCCGTCGCGGCCCAGCCGGTAATGAGCAAGGCCGACAACGGCTGGATCATGGTCAGCGCGGCACTCGTCATCCTCATGTCGATCCCGGGTCTGGCCTTGTTCTACGGCGGCCTTGTCCGCACCAAAAACATGCTTTCGGTGCTCATGCAGGTTTTTGTGACCTTCTCGCTGATCAGCGTGCTCTGGGTAGTCTATGGTTACTCGCTGGCCTTTACCGAGGGTGGCAGTTTCTTCGGCGTGCTCGACAAACTGTTCTTGAAAGGCATCACGCCGGATTCGCTGGGTGCCACCTTCAGCAAGGGCGTGTATATCTCCGAACTGACCTTCGTCATCTTCCAAGGCGCCTTCGCGGCAATCACCTGCGGGCTGATCATCGGCGCCTTCGCCGAACGGGCCAAGTTCTCCGCGATTCTCACCTTCATGGTTCTCTGGTTCACCTTCTCATACATTCCGATGGCGCATATGGTCTGGTACTGGGCGGGGCCGGATGCCTACACGAGTGCCGCCGCCGGCGAAGCGGCTGGTGCAACGGCAGGCTTCCTGTTCCAGAAGGGCGCGCTTGACTTCGCTGGCGGTACCGTCGTGCATATCAACGCCGCCGTCGCCGGTCTGATCGGTGCCTACCTGATCGGCAAGCGTGTCGGTTACGGCCGTGAGTCGATGGCACCGCACAGCCTGACCTTCACCATGATCGGCGCCTCGCTGCTGTGGTTCGGCTGGTTCGGTTTCAACGCCGGTTCGGCGCTCGAAGCGAGCGGCGGTTCCGCCCTGGCGATGGTCAACACCTGGGTGGCGACGGCCTGCGCGGCGATGTCCTGGATGCTGGCCGAATGGCTGATCAAGGGCAAGCCCTCGATGCTCGGTGCGGCTTCCGGCGCGGTGGCGGGTTTGGTGGCGATCACTCCGGCGGCCGGCTTCGTCGGCATCAAGGGCGCGCTGGTCATCGGTTTGCTGGCGGGTGTGGTCTGCCTGTGGGGCGTCAATGGCCTGAAGCGCATGCTCGGTGCCGATGACTCGCTCGACGTGTTCGGCGTGCATGGCGTCGGCGGTATCCTCGGCGCGATCCTGACCGGCGTGTTCTGCGACCCGGCGCTTGGCGGAACCGGCGTCTGGGACTACGTGGCGAACGCGGTAGGCGAGTACAACATGGCCGGCCAAGTCACGAGCCAGCTCTGGGGTGTTGGTGTGGCCATCGTCTGGTCGGGCGTAGTTTCAGTCATCGCCTACAAGCTGGTCGACATGTTCATCGGCCTGCGTGTGCCGGAAGAAGAAGAGCGCGAAGGTCTCGACATCACCTCGCACGGCGAATCGGCTTACCACCACT
>CAZZDF010000468.1:0-1624 GCA_964652915.1 uncultured Propionivibrio sp.
GCCTGGCCTTCCAGTTCGATCAGGCGTTTGCCCAGTTCGCCACTTTGTTGCGCCAGCAGATCGGCATCAATCAGGACGCCGGTGCGTTCCATGCGATACAAAATTTCGCGCACCGGAATCTCGATCTCTTCGTAAATTCGGGTGAGACCGGAGTTGGCGCTGATCTGCGGATACATCTGCTGGTGCAGGCGCAGGCACAGGTCGGCGTCTTCCGCGCCGTATTCGGCGGCCTGCTCGATGGCCACCTGATTGAAGCCGATTTGGCTGGCGCCCTTGCCGCACAAGTCTTCAAAAGAAATGGTGGCGAGGCCGAGATGGCGCAGCGCGAGTTGTCCGAGATCGTGACCGCGTACCCCTTCCTTACCGGCTTCGAGGACATAGGATTGCAGCAGGGTGTCGTGAAGCACGCCGGCCAGACGAATGCCGTGATTGGCAAACACGTGTTCGTCGTACTTGAGGTTCTGCCCGATCTTGGCGTGTTGTGAGGCTTCCAGCCAGGGCTTGAGGCGCGCTAGTGCCTGCGCGCAGTCGAGTTGTGCCGGTGCGCCGGCGTAATCGTGACCCAGCGGCAGGTAAGCTGCTTCGCCGGGGGCAACGGCAAAGGAAATGCCGACAATGCGCGCGGCAAACGGCTCAAGACTCGTGGTTTCGGTATCGAGCGCGGTTAGCGGTGCTGCCTGGATTTTTTCCAGCCATTGCTCGAAGCTTGGCCAGTCGAGGATGGTGACATAGCCGGCGCGATGCGACCCGTCATTGAGCAGGTCGGCGGGGGGCGGAGCGCTAGGTGCGGTAGCTTCGTGCGCTGTAGTCGGTTCCGGGTTGGGGGTCGAAACTTCGCGCAGCCAGGATTTCATTTCGTAGCGGGCGAACAGTTCGGCGAGCTTGGTCCGGTCGACTTCGCGCGGCGCGAGGTCGGCGATCTGTTGCGGGAGCGTCAGGTCGCAGCAGACGGTGACCAGTTTGCGCCCGAGCGGCAGGAAGTCGAGCGCCTGGCGCAGGTTTTCGCCAACCACGCCACCGATCTCCGCGGCGGCGGCCATTACGCCATCGAGCGAACCATACTGGGTGAGCCATTTGACGGCGGTCTTCGGGCCGCATTTGGTGACGCCCGGCACGTTATCGACGGTATCGCCGATCAGCGAGAGGTAATCGACGATGCGGTTGGGTGGAACACCGAACTTGGCAAGTACGCCGGCTTCGTCGAGCGTTTCGTTACTCATGGTGTTGACCAGCGTGATCATGGGGGTGACGAGTTGCGCGAGATCCTTGTCGCCGGTCGAAATGACGACTCTGATGCCTTGCGCTTCGGCTTGGCGGGCGAGGGTGCCGATCACGTCGTCGGCCTCGACACCTTCGATCATCAGGATCGGCCAGCCCGAGGCGGCGATGCCGGTGTGAATGGGTGCGATCTGCCGAACCATGTCTTCGGGCATCGACGGGCGGTTGGCTTTGTATTCCGGATACCAGTCGTCGCGGAAGGTTTTTCCCTTGGCATCAAAGACGCAGGCCTTGTAGGTGATGTCGTGCGCCTTGTAGTCGCTATCCAGCCGGCGTAGCATGTTCAGTACACCGTAGATGGCTCCTGTCGGTTCGCCCTGTGAGTTGCGCAGATCGGGCATGGCGT
>CAZZDF010000469.1:0-1612 GCA_964652915.1 uncultured Propionivibrio sp.
GTCAGGGGCAGCCGTTCCCGGGAACCAAGCTGCGCGCGCTGGCCGAGGCGGCCGGCATGGTGATTGACGATCAGGGGCGCTTTGTCCGTTGCGACGACGACGGAAATGTTCTTTATACCGTGCTCAATCAGGAATCCTCGGGGTTTTCGGTCGAGTCGATGAAGACGATGACCACGCACGGGTTAACCTTTCTCCTTGATGTGCCGCGCGTTTCGCATGGCGAGCGGGTGTTCAACCAGATGGTCGATCTGGCGCGGCGCTTTGCCGATGTCCTGAAGGGCGTTCTGGTCGACGACAACCGGCGTCCGCTGAATGAAAGTTCGCTTGAGCCGATTCGTCGTCAGGTGGGCCAGTTTCAGGCGCTGATGGCGGTTGAGAACATGCCTGCCGGCGATCCGCTGACGCGGCGGCTGTTTTCCTAGGAGCGAGGCATTTCGATGGAGGCCGGTGAAAGAGCGCGTGCATTGCGGGCCGAAATCGAGAGGCACAACTATCAGTATTACGTTCTCGACGCCCCACTGATCAGCGATGCCGACTTTGATCGGCTGTTTCGCGAGTTGCATGCGCTGGAAGCTGCGCATCCGGAGCTGGCGACGCCGGATTCGCCGACGCAAAGGGTCGGTGGTAAAGCCTTGGAGGCGTTTGCGCCAGTACGTCATGTGGTGCCGATGCTGTCGATTCGCACCGAAACCGACATGGAAGCGAGCGGGGCGTTCAATTTCGACGCCCGGGTGCGCCGCGAGCTGAAGCTGGCGGACAGCGATCCGCCGGTCGAATACTGCGCCGAACTGAAGTTTGACGGGTTGGCGATGAGCATACGCTACGAGAACGGCGTGCTGGTGCGCGCCGCGACGCGCGGCGACGGCGAAACCGGCGAAGATGTGACCGAGAACGTGCGTACCGTCCGGCAGGTTCCCTTGCGCTTGAAAACCACGCAGCCGCCCGAGGTGTTTGAGGTGCGCGGCGAAATTTATATGAAGCGGGCGGATTTCGAGCGCTTTAACGCCCGTGCGCTCGCTGCTGGCGAGAAAACCTTGGTCAATCCGCGCAACGGGGCGGCCGGTGGTATCCGTCAGCTCGATTCGCGCGTGGCCGCCAACCGGATGCTATCTTTTTTCGCTTACGGCTTGGGCGAGGTGCAGGGATGGGATTTGCCGGAAACGCATAGCGGGATTCTTGATGCATTGGTCGGCCTTGGCTTTCCCGTTTGTTCGGAACGCGCCGTCGTAAGTGGGGCGCAGGCGTTGGCAGAGTTTCATCAGCGGGTCGGCGAGCAGCGCGCCGGCTTGCCTTTCGATATCGACGGCGTTGTCTATAAGGTCAATTCGCTGGCGCTGCAGGCGCAGCTGGGCTTCGTATCGCGCGAACCGCGCTGGGCGGTGGCGCACAAGTATGCGGCCGAGGAGGCGAGTACCGAGGTGCTGGGGATCGATATTCAGGTCGGTCGAACCGGCGCGCTGACCCCGGTTGCCCGGTTGGCGCCGGTTTTCGTCGGCGGCGTGACGGTGACCAATGCTACTTTGCACAACGAGGATGAAGTCCGGCGCAAGGATGTGCATATCGGCGATACGGTCATCGTGCGCCGGGCCGGCGATGTGATTCCGGAAGTGGT
>CAZZDF010000470.1:0-1606 GCA_964652915.1 uncultured Propionivibrio sp.
CTGTTCCTGAATCGCACCTTGAGGACAAACCAGTGTACAGCCGCCGCACGCGTGGCAGAGCTCCGGGAACAGCAGCGGCGTTCCGTCGACTGAGGCCAGTGCATTGAATTGGCAGAATTCCACGCATTTGTCGCAGCCATCGCAGAGTGCTTCATCGATTTTCGGTATGGCGAGGGTGATCACTTCTTCCTTGATCGGCTGGCCTTTTAGAAACAGATGGGCGTTCGGTTCTTCCACATCGCAATCGAGAAGTTGCACCGGGACGTCGAGCACCATTGCGAGGTTGACCGAAATGCTGGTTTTCCCAGTGCCGCCCTTGCCGGATGCGACGGCGAGAATCATGCCCAATGCCCCTCGACGTTGGCTGATTTCGCTTCGGTTAATGCGCCGGCCCGATAGCGCGCTAACGCTTCGGCAACCGTTGGGGCGTCGGTGTTGAAAACTTTGATAGCTGCCGCTTCAAGGATGCGAAATGCCTTGGGGCCGCAATGTCCGGTGATCAACGCCTTTGCTCCGGCTTTGGCGATCGTTTGTGCCGCTTGTATACCAGCACCCTGTGCTGCGTTCAGGTTCTGCTGGTTGCTGATAATCTCGAACGCATCGGATTGGAGATCATAGAGGAGAAAATTGCGAGCCCGTCCGAAGCTCGGATCGAGTGGGGAATCGACGTTTTCTCCAGAAGTGGTGAAAATCAGTTTCATTTGAAGGCCTGTCCTGTCTGAATAAAAGCAGTGGACTAATATTGGCATACGCCAATAACAATTACAAGGCCAATTTGGCGAATTGGCTTGAATTAAGGCTCTGCTCAATGCGTTTTTGTGTGGCATATGCCATAATCTACGGTCTTGCGTGCCCGAAATAATTAGCTGACGAGGAAGACCATGCCCGTAATAACCTTGCCTGATGAAGCGCAACGCGCTTTTCCTTCTCCCGTGAGCGCACTCGAAGTCGCTCAGGCCATTAGTCCAGGGCTTGCCCGCAGCGCGCTTGCGGCGCGCATCGACGGGCGACTTTGCGATCTCTCGACTGTGATTGCCGACGACAGCCGTCTGGCCCTGGTTACCGAGCGCGACGTGGAGGGGCTGGAAATAATGCGCCATTCGTGTGCCCACTTGATGGCCATGGCCGTCAAGCAGTTGTACCCGGAGGCACAAGTCACCATCGGGCCGATGATCGAAAACGGCTTCTATTACGACTTTGCCTACGAGCGCCCTTTTACGCCGGATGATCTGGAAAAAATCGAAACGCGGATGGGGGAGCTTGCGCGTGCGGATATCCCGTTACAGCGTAGCGAAGTGCCGCGCGATGAGGCGGTGGCCTTGTTTTCCGGAATGGGTGAGCAGTACAAAGGCGAGATTATTCGCGATCTGCCGCCTGATTCGGTGATCTCGCTTTACCGGCAGGGGGATTTTGTCGATCTCTGTCGCGGGCCGCACGTGCCGTCGACAGGGCGTATCAAAGCGTTCAAGCTAATGAAAGTGGCCGGCGCCTACTGGCGTGGAGATTCGCGTAATGCCATGCTGCAACGCATTTACGGTACCTGCTGGGCCGATGAAAAAAGCCTCAAGGCGTATCTCACCCGCTTGGAAGAAGCGGCCAAACGCGA
>CAZZDF010000471.1:0-1592 GCA_964652915.1 uncultured Propionivibrio sp.
CCGGAACCGATCATGTCCAGCACCTGCTTGAGTTCGGCATTGGCGTTGTAGTAATCCCACGGGTTATAGCCCTTGCGGCGCAGGTCGGCAACTTCTTCGGTGGTCAGGCCGAAAAGGAAGAAGTTTTCCTCGCCGACTTCTTCCATGATCTCGACGTTGGCGCCGTCGAGCGTGCCGATGGTCAAGGCGCCGTTGAGCGAAAGCTTCATGTTGCCGGTGCCGGAAGCCTCGGTTCCGGCGGTAGAAATCTGCTCGGAAAGATCGGCAGCAGGAATGATGCGCTCGGCATTGGAGACGTTGTAGTTGGGGAAGAACAACACTTTCAGGCGGTCGCCGATCAAGGGGTCGTGATTGACGATTTCGGCCACATTGTTGACCAATCTGATGATCAGCTTGGCCATCGCGTAGCCGGGAGCCGCCTTGCCGCCAATGATGATCGTGCGCGGCACAAAGTTGGCCGTCGCGCCTTGGCGGATACGGTTATACAGCGTGATGATGTGCAGCACGTTGAGCAACTGCCGCTTGTATTCGTGAATACGCTTGATCTGGATATCGAACAGCGAATCGGGGTTGATGGTGATCCCCATCTCACGATGGATTACTTCAGCCAGCCGCACCTTGTTGGCCCGTTTGACGGCGGCGAATTCCTTGCGAAACGCCGCGTCGCCCGCCAGCTTGCGCAGCTTCTGCAGCTGATCGAGATCGCTGACCCAGCCGTCGCCGATGCGCGAGGTAATCAGTGCGGCCAGTTGCGGATTGGCCTGATTGAGCCAGCGACGCGGCGTGATGCCATTGGTCATGTTGAGGAATTTTTCCGGCTCAAGACGGAAAAAGTCGGAAAAAATCGTGCTCTTCATCAACTCAGTGTGCAATGCCGCGACGCCATTGACTGCGTGGCTGCCCACGATGGCCAGATGCGCCATGCGGATGCGCCGTTCGCCGTCTTCGCTGATCAGTGACATGCGCCGCAGCAGGTCGTTGTCGCCGGGGAAGCTGTGCATGACTTTGCGCAGGAAGCGGAAATTGATCTCGTAAATGATTTCCAGATGCCGTGGCAGCACGTCTTCAAACAAGGACACCTTCCACGTTTCCAGCGCTTCGGGCATCAGCGTGTGATTGGTGTAGGAGAAAGTGCCGGTGGTCAGCTTCCAGGCGTGATCCCACTCCAGCCCGTAGATATCGATCAGCAGGCGCATCATCTCGGCGATGCTGATCGCCGGATGGGTGTCGTTGAGCTGGATGGCCACCTTGTTCGGCAGGTTGTCCCAGGTTTCGTGATGCTTCTTGTAGCGGTAAAAAATATCCTGCAAGGAGGCGCTGACAAAGAAGTACTGCTGCTTCAAGCGCAACTCCTTGCCCATCTCGGTCGAGTCGTTGGGATAGAGCACCTTGGAGAGGTTTTCCGAAGCGTTCTTGTCGGCCACCGCCTGAATGTAATCGCCCTGATTGAAGTAGCGCAGGTCAAAGTCGCGTGACGACTTGGCCGACCACAGCCGCATGTTGTTGACCGTCTTGCCGCCGTAGCCCGGCACCGGCGTATCGAAGGCCATGGCCATGATCTCTTCGGTTTCGACCCAGTGATGGCGCAAGGT
>CAZZDF010000472.1:0-1586 GCA_964652915.1 uncultured Propionivibrio sp.
GCAAACTGGAACACATCAACTGGCCGACGCTGGGCATCAGCGTCCTCGCCTTCTCGGTGCTCTGGCTTGGCCCCCGCTACCTGCGCCGCTTGCCGGCCGCACTGCTGGCCATGGTGCTGGCCGGCACGGCCACTGCCGTGTTCAACCTAGAGGCGATGGGCGTCGTCACAGTGGGCAAGGTTCCGGCCGGACTGCCGCCTTTGCACATCCCGAGTTTCCCGCTGGAGATGTTGCCAACGCTGCTTGCCGACGCCGCCGGTCTGGCGCTGGTCAGCTTTTCCAGCATGATGCTCACGGCCCGCGGCTTTGCCGAAAAGAACGGCTACGAAATCGACACCGACCGGGAATTTGCGGCACTCGGCGCGGCCAACATCGCCTCGGCACTCTCGCAGGGGTTTGCCATCAGCGGCGCCGACTCGCGCACCGCCATGGCCGATGCCAGCGGCGGAAAAACACGGATGACCGGCATCGTCACCGCCGCAACGATCGGGCTGGTCTTGCTTTTCCTCACTTCGCCGCTGGCCTACGTACCGATCGCCGCGCTCGGCGCAGTGCTCATCTACGGCGCCTATTCGCTGGTCAATCTCAAAATCCTCAAGAGCTTTTACAGCATCTCGCGCTACGAGTTCGCCCTGTCGATTCTGGCCACCATCGGCGTGGCCGCCGTCGGCGCGGTTCAGGCCATTCTTTTCGTCGTCATTTTGGCCATCCTGCGCTTCGTGCAAATGACCTGCCGACCGGTGGTGGAACAGCTCGGCGAAGTCAAAGGTTTCCCCGGACTGCATTCACTGCGCTCGCACGCCAACGCCAAGGCCACGCCGGGGCTGATTCTATTCCGCTTCAATGGCCCGGTGGTCTTCTTCAACGCCCCCTATTTCCGACGCGAAGTTTTGCTGGCTGTTGAAGCTGCCGGAGCCGAGCTGAAATGGTTTGTTCTCGACATGCTGCCGATCACCGACGTCGACGCGACCGGCTTTTATGTTATGAAAGACGTGGCCGAGAAGCTGAAGGCACGAGGCATTACCATCGCCATCGCCGGGCGCAAGACCGAATACGAGGACTGGGAAAAACAGCACGGCATCCAGCCCGGCGACGATACCCAGCGCGCCCATCGTTTCCCGACGCTACGCCAGGCCGTGCGCGCCTTCCGGCTGCTGCACCCGGAAACACCTGCCAACACTGACGAAAGCAACGCGCCCTGAGCCAATGAATTTACCCCTGGAATCCGGAAAGCCTGCAAAACCACAAGGAAGTTACCATGACCACGACCCCATTTGCGAAGCCACGGCAACGCTGCACAACCGCCTGCCTGCTGAACCTGCCCCTTCTGGCCGCCTGCGTTTCTCCCGGCGTTGAGATGACCGCCATCCCGGCGCGTATCGATTACGTGTGCGCCGACAACAAGGTGCTTCCGGTTGCCCGAACGGAGAATTTGCGCATTGCCGGAGTCCTGGTCGACGGCCAGGAAATCCTCCTGACCCGCGCCGACAGCGCCGCGCAGGAAAAGTACAGCAATGGCCGCTATTCGCTTTACCTTGATGGCGAACGCGCCATGCTGGAAGACGATGGCCGCGTCCTTTTCGGCC
>CAZZDF010000473.1:0-1584 GCA_964652915.1 uncultured Propionivibrio sp.
GTTCGTTCGACGACAGCCATTGGCGCCAATATCGTCTCGATGGCAGCGGCCTCGGTGCGCTTGGCCGAGCGTATTTTCGAACGCATTGCCGATCAGCGAGTGCTGTTTATCGGCGCGGGTGAGATGATTGAACTGTGTGCAGCACATTTCGCCGCCAAGAAGCCGAAAGAAATCGTTATCGCCAATCGGACGCTCGATCGCGGGCGTGTTCTGGCTGATCGTTTTGGCGCCACGGCGATTCGCCTGGAAGAAGTGGGCGAGCGCCTGGCCGAGTTCGATATTGTGCTTTCCTGCACAGCCAGCCAGTTGCCAATTATCGGCCTGGGTTTGGTCGAACGGGCGATCAAGGCGCGGCGGCATCGTCCGATGTTCATGGTGGATCTGGCTGTGCCGCGCGATGTTGAGGTTGAAGTCGGCGAATTGGACGATGTTTTTTTGTATACGGTCGATGATCTGGCGCAGATTGTCGAGTCGGGAATGGAGTCGCGGCAGTCGGCGGTCAATGAGGCGGAAACGATTGTTGCTGCGCGTGTCGATAGTTTTTTGTTGTGGTTGCAGACGCGCGAGTCGGTGCCAGTAATCCGTTCTCTGCGCGATAGCGCCGAACGGGTACGGCGCCACGAGATGGAGCATGCGCTCAAGCTACTGGCCAAGGGCGAAGATCCCGCGAACGTGCTGGATCAGTTGTCCCACCGTTTGACCAACAAGCTCATGCATGCGCCGACGCAGACCCTGAGTCAGGCCGAGGGCGATCGTAGCGAACTGCAGGCACTGGTGATGCGCCTGTTTAACCTGCATCATGATTGATGTCACGCTTTTATTATTGATGGACTATGAAACAGAGTATTCGCGACAAACTTGAAAACCTGGTGGCGCGTCTGGACGAGCTTGACCGTATTCTGGCCAGTGGCGAGTCCACGCGGGACATGGATCTGTATCGTAAATTGTCGCGCGAACACGCCGAATTGGGTCCGGTGGTGGCGCTGTATCAGACCTGGCGGCAGACCGAGAGCGATTTGCAGTCGGCGCTGGAAATGATGGCCGATCCTGAGATGAAGGATCTGGCTGAAGCCGAGGTGAAATCGGCGAAGGAGCGCTTGCCGGAAATTGAAACCGAGTTGCAGAAGCTGTTGCTGCCGAAGGATGCTAACGACGAGCGCAATGTCTTTCTCGAAATTCGTGCCGGTACCGGGGGCGATGAGTCAGCGCTGTTTGCTGGCAGTCTGTTTCGCATGTATACGCGTTACGCCGAGCGCCGTCGTTGGCAGGTTGAGGTGGTTTCAGCGAACGAGTCGGAACTCGGGGGCTACCGGGAAGTCATTGCCCGTATTGCGGGTAATGGCGTTTATTCCAAACTCAAGTTCGAATCCGGCGCGCACCGCGTCCAGCGCGTTCCTGAAACCGAATCGCAGGGGCGCATCCACACGTCGGCCTGCACGGTGGCGGTGATGCCGGAAGCCGACGAACTTGAGGACGTACAGATCAATCCGAATGAGATTCGCGTCGATACCTTCCGCGCTTCGGGCGCAGGCGGACAGCACATTAACAAAACTGATTCGGCCGTGCGTATCACCCATCTGCCAA
>CAZZDF010000474.1:0-1577 GCA_964652915.1 uncultured Propionivibrio sp.
ACGCTTTTCCCAACCGCACCTTCACCGGCGAAGTGCAGCAAATTCGCCTGAACCCGACCACCACGCAGAATGTCGTCACCTACAACGTCCGCGTTTCGCTGCAAAACCCGGACGAAATCCTGCTCCCGGGAATGACCGCCTACGTCAACATCGCCGTCGATAAGCGCGATGACGTGCTGATGGTGCCCAACGCCGCCCTGCGCTTCAAACCCGCCGATTCCGAGGGAGGTTCCACTGAAAAAACCAAAGACAAATCGGGAAGTGGCGACAAGAAGCGTAACGGCGAAGGCAAGGGTAAAAAGCGCGACACCAGCAGCGGCACGGTTTACGTCATCGACGGCAAACAGCTCAAGCCCGTCGTCGTGCAACTGGGTATTACCGACAACCGAAACACCGAGGTGCTTGGCGGCGAGCTTAAAGCCGGTGACAAGGTCATCGTCGGCGAGACAACGGCCACCGTCAGCAGCAAACCGAGCAGCGTCGGCATGAGGCTGTTCTGATGTCGGAAACGGTGATCCGCGTGGCTGGGCTCGGAAAGTCCTACGTCACCGCAGCCGGCCTGTTCCCGGCGCTCAAGGGCGTCGACCTCACCATCCAGCGCGGCGAATACGTGGCCATCATGGGGCCTTCCGGCTCCGGCAAATCGACCTTCATGAACCTGCTCGGCTGCCTCGATACGCCAACCATGGGCGACTATTTCCTCGTCGAACGCAATGTCGCCCAAATGCCGAAAGACGAACTGGCAATCCTGCGCAACCGCACCATCGGCTTTGTCTTCCAAGGTTTCAATCTGCTACCGCGCAGCACGCTGGAAGAAAACGTCGCCCTGCCGCTGGTCTACGCCCACGTCAAACGCGAACCTCGTCTGGAACGAGCACGCCAGATGCTGGCCAAGGTCGGCCTGGAAAGCTACGCCAAGTCGTTTCCCGCGCGCATTTCCGGTGGCCAGCAGCAACGCGTAGCGATTGCCCGCGCGTTGATCAACTCGCCCAGCCTGATCCTCGCCGACGAACCGACCGGCAACCTCGATAGCCACACCAGCGAAGAAATCATGGCGCTGTTCGGGCAACTCAACGACGAAGGCATCACTGTTGTACTCGTCACGCACGAACACGACATCGCCGCCCACGCCAAACGACAGGTAAGGTTTCTCGACGGGCATATCGTCAGCGATATCGCCACGCCCAAACCACCAACGAGCCCGGTTACCCCCGTCATTCCGGCGCAAGCCGGAATCCAGTAACCCACGCCAATGAAACAGCCGTGCGTCTATATTCTTGCCAGCCGAAAAAACGGCACACTATATACGGGCGTAACCTCCAACATCGTTCAGCGTGTTTGGCAACACAAGAACGATCTTGTCGAAGGCTTCACAAAGAAGTACGGCGTTCATCTACTAGTATGGTTCGAGGCGCACCTTACGATGGAATCTGCCATCCAACGGGAGAAAGCCATCAAAGAATGGAAGCGGGGCTGGAAACTGGAACTTATCGAGTCAGTGAATCCGCAATGGCAAGATTTATACGAGGAACTGATCTGATGCGCCATTCCTGGCTCTGCATTCCTTTCAGTCAGAT
>CAZZDF010000475.1:0-1563 GCA_964652915.1 uncultured Propionivibrio sp.
CAAGCCTCATCAAGATTACCTCGAACATGGACGAAGCGGCGCGCAGCCTGGGAGCTAATCCCGGCGAAACGCTTCGCCGGGTGCACTTGCCGATGCTGCGCGGCAGCTTGCTGACTGCTTCTTTGCTGGTTTTTGTCGATGTAATGAAAGAGTTGCCGGCCACGCTGGTGATGCGCCCCTTCAATTTCGACACACTGGCGACCCAGGCTTATACGCTGGCTTCGGATGAACGTCTGGCAGAAGCCTCGACCGCTTCGCTGGCAATTGTCGCGGTCGGCTTGCTGCCATTGATCATGCTGTCGCGGCAGATTTCCCGGCGACGCTAATGGTTTGATGAACCACGGATTGGCAAGGGTTTAACGATACGCCACCCGGTCAAAAATCATCTGCGCTTTGGCGCGATACATGGCTAAAGCACCAACCGGCAGTTTGTCAGCCTTGAACTTACCCAGCGCATTTAGTGCCGGATTGCTGACCTTGACGCTCGATACGGCCGGCCATTCGTTGTTGCCGTCGGCGAAATAGCGCTGTGCTTCGTCGCTGGCCAGATACTCGAGGAATTTGACGGCCGCTTCCTTGTGCGGTGCATGTTTCAGCATGCCGGCTCCGGAAACATTGATATGCGTACCGTAGCCTTTTTGATCCGGCCAAACGACGCCGACTTTTTCCATCAGCTTCTTGTCTTCGGGCTTGTCAGAGCGCATCAGGCGGGCAAGATAGTAGGTATTCGAGATCGTGACGGCGCATTCGCCGGCAGCGACCGCTTTGATCTGGTCGGTGTCGCCGCCTTTCGGCGCACGGGCGAAATTGGCGACAACGCCTTTTGCCCATTCCTCGGCTTTTGCTTCCCCATCGTGCGCAATGATCGATGCCATCAACGAGAGATTGTAAGGATGCGAGCCTGAGCGGGTGCAAACCTTGCCTTTCAACTTCGGATTGGCCAGGTCGGCATAATTTTGAACATCCTCCGGGCTAATGACGCCTTTGGCGTAAACGATTACCCGGGCGCGCGTAGAAAAAGAAAACCAGTCTTCGGTCCGCAAATTGGCTGGAATGCGCGAGTTGAGGAGTTTTGATTTGACCGGCGCAAACAAGCCAAGCTGGTGGGCATCGGCAAGCCGGGCGGCATCAACCGTGATCAGCACATCGGCCGGACTGTTGGCGCCTTCATTCTTGATTCGCTCAAGAAGTTCGTCTTCCTTTCCGTCAATGCGATTGATCTTGATCCCGGTTTGTTTGGTGAAACCGGAATACAGGGCTTCATCAGTCTGGTAATGGCGAGCCGAATACAGATTCAGGACGTTTTCCTCGGCGTGGCTGTAGCCAAGGAAGAGAGGAGATAGCAGAAATGCCAGAAGATACGGGGGGCGGTTAAAACGCATGATCATCACTCCAATTCGCGCAAATAAGAATTATTCGCAACACGATGAAATGATAGTCGGGAAAATCGAGTTTGTAAATGGGAATTATTCTTATGTTTGAGGCAATAAAAAAGGACGCCGCAGCGTCCTCAGGCTGCTGACAAAGCCTCCAAGAGATTGGGGGCTTTGTTGTATCTTGGGC
>CAZZDF010000476.1:0-1560 GCA_964652915.1 uncultured Propionivibrio sp.
GACTGCTTGGCTTGCTGATCGACCGGTGTCACCTTGATCGATGACGCTTTACTGTCCCCCACGGATGCGGCTGAGAAAGTCGCCGATTTGCCATCAACCAGCACTTGCGCGCGCTCGGCGCCGGGCTTCCCACGCTTGGCGGTGATTACCAGAGTTTTCGGCTGGTAGGGCAGCGGCATCGGGCGGCGCGAAGCTTTCTGCGCCATGGCATTACGACGGAAGGCATTGACCGCATCGCGCAGCTGCTTATGCAACTCCTCGCTGGGGCGCCCCTCGGCCTCGGCTTCACGAATCTTGCGCAACAATTCCTCGATTTCAGCCGATGCTGGCGCCGAGCGCGAAGCGACGCCGAAGGATTCCTTTGGCGCCTTCACGGCGATATCGAATTCTTCGGGCGAAGAAATCATTTTCCCGAGTTTGTAGTGGTCGTAACGCATGGCCATGATCAGCGGGGTGTCGCCCCAATCGTTTTTCGCCTTGGTATCACCACCGGATTCGAGCAACACCTTGGCCAGCTCCTCACGTCCTTCGCGCGCAGCCAGCATCAGCGGCGTCGAGCCGTTCGGCGAAGTGGCATTGACGTGGGCGCCTTGCGCAAGCAGATATTTGGCCAGATCGTCATGGCCGTTGAACACGGCGTAATGCAATGCGCCCCACTGTTTTCCTTCGCGGTTCAGCGATGCGCCATGCGCCAGCAACCATTTAACGGCCTCCATGTGCCCCTTCCACGCCGCCAGCTGCAACGGTTGCTCGCCGTTCCGGTTGGCACGCCGGGGATTAGCGCCGCGTTCGACAAACAAGGCCATCATTTCGATATTGCCTTGCCACGCCGCAATCATCAGACCGGTGCCAATCTGATTGCCGACAAACTCGGGATCGAGTCCCTGATCAAGCCATTCCTTGACTTGTTTGACATCGCCGCGCTCGACCGCCCAGGCAAAACTGTTGGGATTGGGCAATTCCGCCTGCGCTAAACCGGCAAACAGAAATACCGCAAGCGCCAATACTCTACAAATCTTCAACTGCATTGAATACTTCCTCCAACGCCACATTGGGTGTTGCACTGAATTTTGTTGCACAATACGACGCTCATGCCGCCTCGTCTAATTATTGCTTTTGCGCTCTCGCTGGCCCTGCACGGCAGCCTGCTCCTTCCGGATATCCTGAAGCGCCTTCCTGCCGCCCGGCCTCAACCAACGCTGCAGGCAACCCTACGCCTGCCGCCGATACCTGAACCCACCCCGCAACCGGCCGAGCCTTTGCTCAAGGATACCATTGCCCAAGACGACGCCATCCCGGTTGAAGAACCGCCACCTCCACCGCCTTCACCAACGCCAACCAAACAAAGCACCAAAGACACGCAGAAACGCGACGTACAAATCGCCCGCAAAAAACTTTCAAAAACCCAGTTCTACCCACCTGAAGCCATCGCACAAAACATTGAAGGCGACGTGCGCCTGATCATCAAGCTTTCCGACAGCGGCTCGGTCGATGACGTTATTGTTGCCTCCAGCAGCGGCCATGCCATTCTCGATAACGCGGCCATCAAGGCCGCCTACG
>CAZZDF010000477.1:0-1560 GCA_964652915.1 uncultured Propionivibrio sp.
TGGAGTTCTTGCCGGACGGCATCAAGCGACTGGCCGAGGTGGCCTGGTCGGTCAACGAACGCACCGAGAATATCGGCGCGCGCCGTCTGTACACGGTTATGGAGCGCTTGCTCGAAGAAATTTCGTTCAGTGCCGGGAATGCCGGTGCGCAGTCGCTGCGTATTGACGCGGAGTATGTCGATAGTCGCTTGAACGAGCTGGCGAAAAACGAGGATTTGTCGCGCTACGTATTGTGAAGGTTTTGTGATAGAGATGACCGGCAGGCCGCGTCAATAGGCGTGTCTGGCGTGGTCTGCGCGGAGAAGCGCGTAAATATGGGCTTTGGTCATGCCTTTGGGCGGCCTGTTTGCCGGTAAAGGTTGATTTACAAGCTAAATCATCAAGGCCGTTGCGTCCGACATTGCATCGTTCGGTGCTAAAATCACCCCCCTTCGAAACACGCTCCTGCCGGGGAAAGTCCAATGAAAAGCGCTGAAATCCGCGAGAAATTTCTCAAGTTCTTCGAGTCCAAAGGTCACCAGATTGTTGCTTCGAGTTCGCTCGTGCCGCACGATGATCCGACTCTGTTGTTTACCAATGCCGGGATGAATCAGTTCAAGGACGTGTTTCTCGGCTTTGACAAGCGGCCATACAGCCGGGCAGCGAGCTCGCAAAAATGTGTGCGCGCCGGCGGCAAGCATAATGACCTTGAAAACGTCGGCTATACGGCGCGCCACCACACGTTTTTCGAGATGCTCGGGAATTTTTCCTTCGGCGATTATTTCAAGCGCGACGCGATCAAGTACGCCTGGGAGTTGCTGGTCGACGTCTATAAGCTGCCGAAGGAACGGCTCATGGTTACCGTCTACGCCGAGGATGATGAGGCCTATGACATCTGGACCAAGGAAGTCGGCGTGCCGGCGGAGAAGGTTGTGCGCATCGGCGACAACAAGGGGGCGCGTTATGCCTCCGACAACTTCTGGATGATGGGCGATACCGGTCCGTGTGGTCCCTGTACCGAGATTTTTTACGATCACGGCGAGCATATTCCGGGTGGCCCTCCGGGATCGCCCGATGAGGACGGCGATCGTTTTATCGAGATCTGGAACAACGTGTTCATGCAGTTCAATCGCGATGAGGCCGGGGTGATGCACCGGTTGCCCAAACCCTCGGTTGATACCGGCATGGGGCTTGAGCGCATCTCGGCGATTTTGCAGCATGTGCATGCCAATTACGAAATCGATCTCTTTCAGACCTTGATCAAGGCAGCTGCGCGCGAGACCCACTGTCCGGATAAGGACGGTCCTTCGCTGCGGGTGTTGGCCGATCACATTCGTGCCTGTTCTTTCCTGATCGCGGATGGCGTGATTCCGGGCAATGAGGGGCGTGGTTATGTCTTGCGCCGCATCATTCGCCGCGCGATCCGCCACGGTTACAAACTCGGGGCGCGGGCGGCTTTCTTCCATCGCATGGTGCCGGATCTGGTTGCTGAAATGGGGGCGGCTTATCCCGAACTCGTTTCCGGCGAAAAGCGTGTTACCGAAGTGCTGCGGCAGGAAGAGGAGCGCTTTTTCGTCACCA
>CAZZDF010000478.1:0-1551 GCA_964652915.1 uncultured Propionivibrio sp.
GCGCTTCGCCCCCGCCAAGGCAACATGCAACTTACCCTCCTCGTCCCCGAACTGATCTGGCCGGAACCGGACGACCCAAACGCCTTCACCGCGCTGCAATGCCCTGCATTGAACACGCTGCTGGCACGCGGCCGGCTCGACCGCCGACCGGCCCAATCGCTGGAAGCGACGCTCACCGAGGCCTTCGGTCATGCCGAACACACCGCCTATGCGGCGTTCCGCCTGCTCGGCGACGCTGCCTCTCTGCCCGCAACAAGCGATGCCTATTGGCTGTGTTGCGACCCGGTTCATCTGCGCTTCCATCAGGAACATCTGGTGCTGGCCGACAGCGCTTGCTTCACGCTTCAAATGGACGAAGCACAAGCCTTCGCCAGCACGCTGAACGAGCACTTCTCCGACCTTGGCCGCTTCCATGTCGCTACCGCCGAACGCTGGTATCTGCAACTGGCCGGAGACGCCTGTCCGGATCGTTTCGACGTCCCGCCGCTTTCGGCCGTCGCCGGGCGTCGTGTCGAAGGCCTGCTACCGGAAGCCGCACAGGCAAAAGCGCTGCGCCAGCTCTTCACCGAAGCACAGATGCTGCTGCATGCCCATGCCACCAACCGGCAACGCGAAGCAGCTGGCGGCATGCCGGTCAACGCCCTGTGGCTGTGGGGCGGCGGAACGCTGCCGCCGCAGGTCGCCAGCGATTTTGACGGCGTCTGGAGCGACAACCCGCTGGCGCGAGGGCTGGCGCGCGCGGCCGGCGTGCCAGGCCATGCCGTGCCGAACGATGCTGGCGCCTGGCTGACCCATGCCGCCCCCGCCACAAACCACCTGATCGTTCTCGAAGACCTGCTCGAAGCGGTGCAGTACGAGCGCGACGCGGCCTATGCAAAAGCCCTCAATGCGCTGGAGCAACGCTGGTTCGCGCCCCTGTACGCCGCGCTCGGCAAAGGAAAAATCTCGCAACTGCGCATCGAAGCATCGACCGCCTACGGTACCCTGCACTGGACGACTCGCCGCGCTGACCTGTGGAAACTGTGGCGCCGCTCGAATCCTCTCCAGGAAACAGCGCGCCAGCTCGCGAAAGACCATCCATGACGCACCTCAAAACCCGCCCCGTTCCACCGCGTATAGAGTGGCAACTGGAACAGCAAGGCCTCCATCCGCTGCTCGCCCGCCTCTACGCGGCGCGAGGCATCAAGACACGCAACGAACTCGACTACGAATTGAAATCGCTGCTGCCGCCCGCACAGCTCACGCATGCGGCCGAAGCCGCCGTCCTGCTGGCCGACGCCATCGAAGCGCAAGCCCGCATCCTGATCGTCGCCGATTACGACTGCGACGGCGCCACTGCGTGCGCCGTCGGCATTCGCGCGCTGCGCGCCTTTGGAGCAAACGTAGATTATCTGGTCCCCAACCGCTTCACCTACGGCTACGGCCTGACACCGGGCATTGTCGATCTGGCGGCAACAATGACGCCCGACCTCATCGTTACCGTCGATAACGGTATTGCCAGCGTCGAAGGCGTCGCGCGTGCCAACGAACTGGGCATCGCCACGCTGGTCA
>CAZZDF010000479.1:0-1549 GCA_964652915.1 uncultured Propionivibrio sp.
CAACCTGCTCCTTCTTCTCCTCGTCCCACTGCTCCTTCTTCATGATGATCGGCAGAGTGATGTGATCGGAGTATTTGCGGATCGTCTGACGCAGCTTCCAGCTTGACAGGAATTCATCCTCGCCTTCGCGCAGATGCAAAGTCACGTCGGTACCGCGACCGGCTTTTTCCACCATCTCGACGGTGAATTCGCCTTCGCCGGCCGACTCCCACTTGACGGCTTGGCCAGCTTCAACGCCAGCACGACGCGAAACGACCGTCACCTTGTCGGCAACGATGTACGAGGAATAGAAACCGACGCCGAACTGCCCGATCAAGTGTGCATCCTTGGCCTGATCGCCGGTCAGCGAGGAGAAGAACTCGCGCGTTCCGGATTTGGCAATGGTGCCGAGATGCTCGACCGCCTCATCGCGCGACAGACCGATCCCGTTATCGGAAATCGTGATGGTACGCGCTGCCTTGTCGAAGGAAACGCGAATTTTCAGGTCGGAATCGTCGCCATACAGGCCGGCGTTGTTCAGAGCCTCGAAACGCAGCTTGTCGCAGGCGTCCGACGCGTTGGAAACCAGCTCGCGCAGAAAGATCTCCTTGTTGCTGTACAACGAGTGAATCATCAGATTCAGCAACTGTTTGACTTCGGCCTGAAAGCCCAAAGTTTCCTTGTTATCAGCCATTGAAATGCTCCATCAAAGTGTTTTGGTTGAAATGCTTGGAGAAAGCCGGGCACGCGGTGGCATGCGGCAACCGGAAGCTAGCTTGGGGCGGCAACGGGGATTTCAAGTGCCGCGCGAAGGATCGGCCAAAACGATTGCCGATTCTGCTCTGCTCAGTTTCGGTGCTCATCGCTTGTCAATCAGCAATTATTCAAGCACTTGGCTAAGCAAAGCGTACACAATAGCCGGGAAGCTAAAATGGCTTTTCACCCCGATCAAGGGATATTCCGCTCGCCCCTTGCGTATTGCATTGCTGCATTAAAACCAGAGTATCGGCCAATAAAAAAGCCCCTGACGGGGCTTTTTTAAGATCAAACCGAATGTCTAAACTTCAATCGACGACAAATTGCCGCCCTTATTAAGAAAATCGACCACCCACAACGGCTTCTTGCCGCGCCCCGTCCAGTTATTCTGTCCATCGGAATACTTGACCTTGACCTTGCGCTTTGGCGCAGCGGCGTTATCAGACGCGCCTTTCACGGACGGGAATATATCCGAAATCGAATACGAATACTCGGCCAAAATCGCAAGAATCTTGTCTTTTACTTCGCGCTTCGATTCCTGCTTCTTCGCTTGAATCTGATCGGCGATTTTCGCCTGCAAAGCTGCCAAATCGGAAACAGAAAGCCCATCCAGTGAAATACCATTATCCGCCATCGTTAAATCTCCAGTCGAAAGGTAATAAAACGGATTAATTTTGCCACAGAGCAAAAAAATCGCAAGCGATTTACAAGGGCTTACCAAAATTCTCCCTGGCGATTTTCAAATACCGTCCCAGTCTGACCTCAATCTGCAACCATCAGCAAAATCAAACCCGCTCGCACAAGCCGAGTAACG
>CAZZDF010000480.1:0-1542 GCA_964652915.1 uncultured Propionivibrio sp.
TCGATTTTCCTTCGCAACCGTGTTTTTCGGTTACTTGTTCAGCACTTCCTTAGAACATTCCATTGCTATTCTGAAAATACCTTTTTGACATAAATTTCCATAGGGTTTGCAAGCCGCTAGGCTCGCAAACCTACTCAACCAACCTCAATCTGCAACCATCAGCAAAATCAAACCCGCTCGCACAAGCCGAGTAACGCAGGCGCCTGTTACAATTCGCCTTTTTGTCGATTTGTACCTTAGCCACATCGCACGCTCGGAGAACAACCAAATGTTTCAATCCCCCCTTGTCCAGGACCTGCAAGATCGCGGTCTGATTGCCCAAACCACCGACATCAAAGCGCTCGACGAGTTGCTGGCCAAGGAGTCCGTCACCCTCTATTGCGGCTTCGATCCGACGGCCGACAGCCTGCACCTCGGGCATCTGGTGCCGGTTCTCCTGCTCAAGCGCTTCCAGATGGCCGGGCATAAGCCGATCGCCCTGGTCGGCGGCGCAACGGGCATGATCGGCGACCCGAGCTTCAAGGCCACCGAACGCAAGCTCAACACCCCCGACGTCATCGCCGGCTGGGTGGACAAAATCCGTGGTCAGGTATCGCCCTTCCTCGACTTTGACGGCCCGAACGCGGCAATCATGGCCAACAACTACGATTGGTTCGGCGGCATGGGCGCGCTGGAGTTTTTGCGCGACATCGGCAAACACTTCTCCGTCAACGCGATGATCAAGAAGGAGTCGGTGCAGCAGCGCATCAGCCGCGATGAACAAGGCATTTCCTACACCGAGTTCTCCTATAGCCTGCTGCAGGGCTACGACTTTGCCGAACTCTACAAACGCTACAACTGCCAGCTGCAGATCGGCGGCTCGGATCAGTGGGGCAACATTACCGCCGGCATCGACCTCACCCGCCGCCTGCACCACAAGCACGTTTTCGCCCTGACCCTGCCGCTGGTCGCCAAAGCCGACGGCACCAAGTTCGGAAAAACCGAATCCGGCGCAGTCTGGCTCGACGCCAAGAAGACCTCGCCGTACGCTTTCTACCAGTTCTGGCTGAACACCGCCGACGCCGACGTCTACAAATTCCTGCGCTACTTTACCTTCCTTCCGATGCAGGAAATCACTGCGATTGAAGAAGCCGACAAGGCCAGCGGCACCAAGCCGGAAGCCCAACGCATCCTCGCCGAGCAGGTCACCGAGCTGGTGCACGGCAAGGCCGCCCTGGAAGCCGCACAACGCATCAGCGCCAGCCTCTTTTCCGGCGATCTGAAGAGCCTCACCGAATCCGATCTCGAACAACTGGCGCAGGATGGCATGCCCGGCGTGCAACTGGAAAAATCCGTCACCAGCCTGATCGACGCTTTGGTTGCCTCGGGTCTAGCCAAATCAAAGTCCGAAGCGCGCACCTTTGTACAAAGCAAGAGCGTCTGCATCAACGGCCAAAAAATCGAAGCGCTCGACCATCAGTTCAGTGCGGAAGAACGCCTGTTCGGCCGTTTCACCCTGCTCAAGCGCGGCAAGAAGAACTACGGGATGATTAGCTGGTTGTA
>CAZZDF010000481.1:0-1538 GCA_964652915.1 uncultured Propionivibrio sp.
ACCATGGCAGTCATGACTCGTGCTCTGTTAACTGCCCTCGTTTTGCCCATGGCGTTGCAATGCCACGCCGCCTGCTTCGAACAAGCGGGTAGTCGCTATGGCATTGCTCCTGCTTTGCTCAAGGCTATCTCGGCCGTCGAGTTGGGTTCCAATCCAGTTGCGCGGAATCGCAACAGCGATGGCTCGGAAGACCTCGGGCACATGCAAGTCAACAGCCGCTGGCTGGGCACACTATCCTCCTTTGGCATTGGCCGGGATCAGTTATTCGACCCCTGCATCAACACCTATGTCGGCGCCTGGATCCTCGCGCAAAACATCAGCCGCCTCGGCTACGGCTGGGATGCCATTGGAGCCTATAACGCCCGCTCACCGGAAAAGCGCGCGGCCTATGCCCGCCGGATCGCCGCGAAGGTCAAGGCATGGCGATCCTGAAGCATCTCGTCGTTCTTCTGCTCGTGACCTCGATTTTTCCGGGTTGTACAAGCCTGCCCGAGACAAATCCGACGCCACAGGTACGAGAAGGCATCGCCTGGATCGAACGCCAGTTCAAGACCTGTAGTGGCAAAGACTGTCTGCCGCCTACGCGCAAGACGCTGGCGATCATTGAACCTCCCGTTGCGCGGAAGGAAACAACGCCTGTCGTGGCCGTAGTTCCTCCGACCGTATCGTCAGTCGTCCGTAGCGATGAGCCGGTAACGGCAACCGTCCTCTTTGCATTTGGAAAAGACTCCCCCTCCGCCGATGGACAACAAGCGCTCAAGCGTATCGCGAAGATCGCGGCGAACTTTCAACGCATCGAGCTTGAAGGCAGAACCGACGACATAGGCAGCAAAGCCTACAACGACCACCTTGCCCAGAGGCGCGCCGATTTCGTCCATTCATGGCTCCTGAAGCATGGAGTCAACGCAGAAATTGTGGTCCGTGCCGAGGGGTTGTGCTGTTACCTCGATACGGCACCCACCGAAACGTCACGCCGAAACAACCGGCGGGTCGAGGTGCGCCTTGTCAATCGGCAAGACGCGGTCAGCAACAGCAAGGGAGCGCAATGAAGTGAAGTTACCTCACAACAAAGGCTTTATCCGTGACGTGGCCATCGCTGGCGGATTCATCGCCATCGGCATCCTCGCCCCGGGGTCGCCCATCGAAAACGGATTCGAAGCCCATCTGGGCGGCATCTCGGTCGGCCTCGGCCTGGGATGGCTCATCAAGTGTTTTGTCGATCTCAAAGGGAGCAGTCATGCAAAGCAGTCGTAAATGGATTCAGGGCGCACTGGCGCTCGTCCTGCTGGCCACCGCCACCGGCGCGCTGGCAGGGACCACCGGTACTGAATTTCAGAGTCTCTACACCTGGTTGACGGGTTTGGTCCAAGGCTACTTTGGTAAAGCCGCAGCGGTGGCCGCCATTGGTCTCGGTGCGCTGTTCTCGCTGGCGCGGTTGAATCCCATCGCCATTCTGTCTGGCATCGGCTTCGCCGTGTTCCTGCAGTACGCCCCAACCATCGCGTCCGGCATCCTGACCGCGACGATCTGAGGCCAAG
>CAZZDF010000482.1:0-1532 GCA_964652915.1 uncultured Propionivibrio sp.
ACCTGTTGACCGGCGCATCGACCGAGGTCAAGCAAGGCGCCGTGCTGGTGATTCCGGGCTTGCACGAACTGCGCCGGTTTTCCTTGCGCGATCAGATCTATCGGCCGAGCGCCAATATCAGCGCGGATGGCGAGGCGCCATTCCAGTCGGTCGAGGGGCTTTCACTGGGCGTTGATGTTTCGGTGCGTTATGTGCTGGATGCGGCACGGATTGGCAGTATGGCTAATGTACTGTCGGAAGACATTGGCGGGGAAATCATCGAGCCGGTGGTGCAGGGCGTTCTTTACAAGACGATGGCCCGTTACACCGTGCGCGAAATTTTCTCGAGCAAGCGGCAGGAAATCCAGCAGGCGATCGAGCTTGAGCTCAAGCCGCGTTTGGCGGCAGATGGCATCAAGCTGCAGTCGGTGACCTTGGGCAAGGTCGATCTTCCGCAGGACTACAAGGCCGGGATGGAAAAGCTGCTGGCCGAAGAACTGGAAACGGAAAAAATGCGCTACACGCTGGAACTGAAGGAGAAACAGGTCAAACAGACAGAACTCGAAGGACAAGCCGACAAGGTACGCCGCGAACGCGCCGCCGAAGCGGCCGGCGAAGAGCAGATTATCGCCGCCAAGGCGCAGGCAGAAGCGATGAAGCATGTGTTGCCGTTCAAGCAGAAGCAGATCGAGCAGCGCGGGCTGGAAGCCGAGGCCGAGAAAGTGGCGCGCATCAAGATGGCCGAGGCGGCATCGCAGTCCCGTCAGATCGAAGCGGCCGGCGAAGCCGAGTCGCGGCGCAAGCTGGCCGATGCGGAAGCGTATCGCAACGAGCGCATCGGCAAGATTGCCAGCGAACAGATGGCGCGCGATGGCGCCTTGATCAGCAAGCACCCCTTGCTGATCCAGAAATCGATGGCTGACAAGCTGTCGGACAAGGTGTCAGTCATCATTGCCCCGACGCCGAGCGATGGCGGTTTCATCGGTGCAGCCTTGCTCGGCGCAGGCAAGCAAAACACCGCGCAGGCGGTTAATGCTGCCCAGCAGAACGACCCGGCGATGGCCGAACAGGGCGCCGATAACGCAGCCAATGTGGAGTTCTGATCATGCTTGCCACAACACTCGCCGTCATTGCCATCGTGACTCAGGACCAGTCTGCGCTGCGTGCTGCACCGCGCGATTCAGCACCTCAGCAAGCCATGCTCTGGCAGGGCGACAGCCTTGAAATCCGTGGGCAGAAAGGGGATTACCTGCAGGTGTACGATCATCGCCGCGAACGCGCCGGTTTTGTTCGGGCGACGCAGGTGCGTACCCAGTCGCTCAAGCCGGAAGCGGCGCCGGAGTTGCTTTCGGTGGTCCGTTTCCTGAAGGATACGCCCGGCGCGGAAGCTTTGGGTATCGGCTATGCGGCAGCCTATCTGCATGCGGCGCCGGCCGAGGCGATTAACGGCGAAGCGTTCGATGCTCTGGGGACGATGGCCGAACGTCTGGCGCGGCGCGCGTCGGCCAAACAAAACAAGACTTCGGGCGAAGCGATTGCCGCGCATCTCGAAG
>CAZZDF010000483.1:0-1532 GCA_964652915.1 uncultured Propionivibrio sp.
ACGAAGAGCAAGGACTCGACGGCGGTTTGCACGGCGAAACCGCCTATCAGCAAGGCGCCATGTAGGACTCGAAAGACGGAGGAGGTCAACGCACTGTTCACCTCCTCCGAATCCGCCAAGCCTGGCCATGCCTTACAAGCACGGACAAAGCAGGCTAATCATAGAAATATTGATGCCTAAGAATTTGAGTCTTAATAATCATTCTGAAGAATTCGCTAATACAGATCTGGCAATTCGCCACCGATCCGCAATCACCAGCAGCGCGATCAATGGATCACCCCCTTCAAAGATGATTTGGAAATAAAATAACTAATCACTAAAAAATCCGGGGGTCAAATGCAGAAAATCCTGAAATTTGCGGCGTGTCCGATACTTGCTCTCGTCGCTCCGGCCATCGTTTGGGCGCAAAGCAACCTGATTCTGCCCAAAAGTCTGGATGACATCGACGCGCTCAGCAAGGGACTTAACAGCGCACCTTGCGTCAAATGCGGCATCGTTACCAACGTGCGCAGCGAAGAACGCCAACCCACGGCCACATCAAGACCCAACCAGCCCTCTGCCAGCGGCATCGGAACCAACATCGCCACCACCCCGATTATCGGCAGCGGCAGTGTCGTCAAGGATGCTCGACAGGCGATGAAACCCACGACTTATTACAAGATCAACGTGCGCTACGACGATGGCACTTACGCCTTCTTTGAGCAGGATGACGAGCCCAACTTCAAAAAGGGAGACAAGGTCGAAACCTACGAGGGGCGTCTCGAATTGCGCCAGGACTAAGCAGGGTCAGTCGAAATACGCCCGCGCCGCTTCATAGCGCTGGGCGTAGTAGGTAGCCCCCAGCTGGTCGATACGCACCTTGCCATTACTGGAAGGCGCATGAACAAAGCGCCCGTCGCCGATATAGACGCCAACATGCGAAAACGGGGCATTGCGGGTGTTGAAGAACACCAGATCGCCCGGGCGTAAATCCTCGCGCTCGATCTGACGCCCCTTGCGGGCGATATCGGCAGCACTGCCACTCACCTTCACCCCGGCCGCCTTGTTGTAGATGTACGCAACCATCCCGCTGCAATCAAGGCCCGCCTCCGGATTTTTGCCGCCAAAACGGTAGCCGGTATCGATCAAGCCCATGGCGTACAAGGCCACTTCCTGCCCCTTTTCGGAGAACGGCGCACGCTTTCCTGCACCCGAATCCGGTGCAGGCGACATCAGCCCGCACGCAGCGAGAAAGAAAGCCAGCCCACAGGCTACCAGGGAACGCATCGACATCCGGTCAGTATATACGACGGACGCCCCCCCAAATTGCGACGCAATCCCTGACTCGCAGACACCTATCGGAAAAATGGCAGCCAGTCGCTCATCAAACATACGCGAGCGCACCGATAACTCAAGCCATGCACACCCGGTTCCGCCCCTGCTGCTTGGCCGCATAAAGCGCATGATCGGCGGCTTCGACCGCCTCGGCCGCAGAAATGTCGTGTCCGGGCGAAACGGAGGCGGCACCAACGCTGACCGTCACATGATCGGCT
>CAZZDF010000484.1:0-1530 GCA_964652915.1 uncultured Propionivibrio sp.
TAGGTATCGGCCACGACCGTCAGCACCTTGGGCTGCTCGGCATACACCGAGAACGGGACGGCCAGCAAAATGGCCAGGAGCTTGCGGATCGATTTCGGTGTCACCTTTACCCTCCGTACAGCGGTGAAGTCGGGAGACAAAGAATACTCCGGCAAGCCAACTCACGGCAATACCGACAATTCCTCCAGCGAACCCGTCCGTCGAATACGCGATCGCTGATACAGAACCCTTGCTTAGGCGAGTAAGGCCAGCAGAGCCTCGCCGTAACGCTCGGCCTTGGCCAAGCCGATTCCCGGTATTTGCATCAATGCCGCCAATGATTGCGGGCGTTGCATGGCCAATTCGCCCAAGGTCTTGTCGTGCAGAATGACATAGGCTGGAACGCCCTGTTCACGGGCCTTTTCAGTACGCCATGCGCGCAGGGCTTCAAACAACGGGGCATCATCGCCTGTTACAACCGTGATGGTGCTAGCTTTCGCGCTGCCTTTCACACCGCGCGATGTCGCCTTGCTCTTGCTGCGAAGCTGGTGCCGACGCAACGTCAGCGCCGTTTCGCCTTTGAGCACCGGTCGTGCCGCATCCGTCAGCAAAAGTGCGCCATAGGCACGCACATCGGCCTCCAGCAAACCGGAAGCCAATAGCTGGCGAAACACGGAACGCCAACCCATGTCATCGAGATCGCTGCCAACGCCAAAAGTCGGCAACTCATCGTGTCCGAATTGTTTAACCTTGTCCGTCGCTTTGCCACGCAGAATGTCGATCAAATGCCCGGCGCCAAAGCGCTGACCGGTGCGTAAGGCCGCCGACAGCGCCTTCTGCGCGGCAACGGTGCCATCCCAGACTTGTGGCGGATCGAGACACACGTCGCAGTTACCACAGGGTATCGCCTCTTCACCGAAGTAGTTGAGCAGCACCACACGCCGGCATTGTGCCGACTCGCAATAAGCCAGCATGGCATCGAGCTTTTGCCGCTCCACCCGCTTTTGTTCCGGCGGCGAAGTTGAATCCTCGATCATCTGGCGGTGAATCACCACGTCGTTCAGGCCATAGGTCATCCAGGCTTCGGATGGCTCGCCATCACGCCCGGCCCGACCGGTTTCCTGATAATAGGCTTCCGGACTTTTCGGCAAATCGAGATGCGCCACAAAGCGCACATCGGGTTTGTCGATGCCCATGCCGAACGCAATCGTCGCCACCATGACCACCCCGTCTTCACGCAAAAAACGTTGCTGGTTGGCTTGGCGTAGCTCAGCCGCAAGGCCGGCGTGGTAAGGTAACGCAGATACCCCCTGGGCATTGAGCCAAACAGCGGTTTCCTCGACCTTACGCCGCGACAGGCAATAAACAATCCCCGCCTCGCCTCGATGCTCAGCCAGAAATGTGAGTAATTGCTTACGCGGATTGTCGCGTTCTACCACGATGTAGCGGATATTCGGCCGGTCGAAGCTGGAGACGAATACTTCCGCCGTTGCCAACCCGAGGCGGGTGATGATTTCCTGCCGCGTCAGCTCATCGGCAGTGGCCGTCAAT
>CAZZDF010000485.1:0-1530 GCA_964652915.1 uncultured Propionivibrio sp.
GTCGTATTCCATGTGATCAGACCTTCTTGTCAGACCATATGACAATGAAATCGTTACCGCTTTTGCTACTTAATCAGCGTTTCCTTAACCGTAGCTTCTACAATCTTAAGCAGCAATGACAGACGCTGTTGGGCGGACGGTTACGAAACACCAGCGTCTTTCCCTCGGCATCCTTGATACGGATACGTCGCAGTGGAGGTGGATAGCCCTGCACCGAGTAGAAGCCTGTCAGCGTCCCGATCTGATCACAGATGATGCCATTGGTCGGTCCGATTCCCTGGAGTAGCTGCGTTGGAAGCGCAGATTCGATTTAGCACGAATGACAAAGAAACTGCCGGCCTGATGCAACCGGTGCAACTACGTGAAGTCGATATAACCCCGATCCATGACGTAGAAGACACCGGCCTCTGGCACCAGCATGTCGAAGATATTGACTTCGTGCCACTTACCATCGCTGATGTGGATGAAACTCGGGATATTCCCGCGCAGGTCGAGCAGTGTGTGCATCTTCACTACGGTTTTGGTGCTGCGAAACGGTGCCCACGGAAATACCGACAGACACAAGTCGATGGTCGCTGCGTCCAAAGCGTAGACCGTATTGTCCAGATTGACACCGAAAGGCTCGTCGACATACAACCGTCGCGCAATGCCGATCAGCTTCTGGGCGAAGTCGGCGTAAAGGCACCAATCCCGAACCGCATTGGCGTTGGCCAGTGTATTGCGCGCCACCGTACTGCGAAACCCTATGCGATAGAGCTTTACCGTCTGGCTGCGCAGACAGGCCTCGATATCGAGCAGACTTTCCCGCTAGGTCAGTTGCGCGAAAGCCATGCACAGATATTGATCCGGACAGGTGAAATGCTTGACCTTGTGCTCGCCACCGTACCGGGAAACACAACGACGGAAAGTGGTCAGTGGCAGATGTGCCATCAATCACCTGCGCAAAAACGAGTTTGCCAGTGTTCATGATTATCGCCCGCGCCCCGGTTGTAAGAACCGAAAATGCTACAGGCGACGTTCAAATCGAAACCAGCCACAAACACGGAATAACTCATTTCCTTCAACTTGTTACAGAACCCTGGCGCAAACACGTTGGGACACTACTGTTCATGGATGCCGGCTCAATAATAGCATTTAAGCGCCCTATCAAATCCCCAGCAGCATCCGCGCCGGGTCTTCCAGGGCTTCCTTGATCGTCACCAGGCTCAGCACCGCTTCGCGGCCATCGATGATGCGGTGGTCGTAGGAAAGCGCCAGATAATTGATCGGGCGCACGACGATCTGGCCGTCTTCGACGACGGCGCGATCCTTGGTGGCGTGAATGCCGAGAATTGCCGATTGCGGCGGGTTGATGATCGGCGTCGAAAGCATCGAGCCGAAGACGCCGCCGTTGGAAATAGAGAAGGTGCCGCCAGTCAGCTCTTCCATCGACAGTTTGCCGTCCTTGGCCTTCTGTCCGTATTCGGAAATCTTCTTCTCGATGTCGGCGATGCTCATCTGGTCGGCGTCGCGCAGGATCGGCACGACCAG
>CAZZDF010000486.1:0-1529 GCA_964652915.1 uncultured Propionivibrio sp.
TTTTTTGCCTTTTGCGAAATCAGTTGGGGTTTGCTGAATTCGGTACTGTCATCGTCCGGGAAGTGGCGGATTTCGGCGGTGCGCAAGGTGTATTGCAGATTGCCGGAGCCATCGAGCTTGCGCAACACGCTCTCGGTGATGATGTAATCGGGATCGTGGCGGTTCTTGCCATCGTTCTTCGCTGACGGCAGCTCTGTTGCGTAACGCAGCCAGAAGGTCAAGGCGGTCAAGGCCAGAAGGATGGTGAGCGGGAAGAGTGCGCTGCTCCAGCTTTTCATGGCGTACTCACCGGAAGAAATGGAGCAATGGTCGCTTCGAGTTTGCCTTGTGCTTCCAGAATGAATTCGCAAACTTCGCGCGCGGCACCGTGCCCGCCGTGTTTGTTGGCGATCAGTCGGGCATGGCGTTTTGCCAGGGCGTGTGCGTCGGCTGGCGCGGCCGAAAAGCCGCAGGCCGCCATTACTTGCAGATCGATCAGGTCGTCGCCCATGAAGCCGGCTTCTTCAGCGCTCAGCCCCTGTTGGGCAAGCAGGCTTTGCATGGTTTCCAGTTTGTTCGTTACGCCTTGAAACAGCAGGTCGATTTTCAGGTTCTGCATGCGTTTTTCAACGCACAAAGCCTTGCGGCCGGTGAGAATGGCGACCTGTATGCCGGCGCGTTGCAGCAGGTTAAGTCCGGCACCGTCCTGGGTGTTGAAGGCCTTCATCTCGCTGCCGTCGTCGGCAAAGTAGAGCGTGCCGTCGGTCAGCACCCCGTCGACATCGAAGGCCATCAGTTTCAGACGGCTGGCGCGAGCCTTGGCGTCGCTGAGCGAATCTTGCTGAGGGGTAATCACAGTGCTTTGGCCTTGAAGAGATCGTGCATGTTCAGCGCGCCGATCAGGTGCCCCGTTTCGTCAGCAACCGGAATCTGGTTGATCTTGTGTTTTTCCATCATCTCCACGGCTTCGGCGGTGAGCTTTTCCTGGCTGATGGTGCGTGGCTGGGAGGTCATGATGTCGCCGACGGTCGAGTTTTTCAGGTCTGCGCTTTTGACCACGGCACGGCGCAAGTCGCCGTCGGTGAAAATGCCGAGAATCTTGCGTTCGGGGGTAACGACTACCGCCATGCCGATGCCGCCACGGGTAATTTCACGTACGGCTTCGGCAATGCTGGCGTGTGGTGCAACGGTTGGTACGGCATCGCCGGTACGCATGACATCGCGAATCCGGCTGAGCAACTGACGGCCCAGCGAACCACCAGGGTGCGAAAGCGCAAAATCTTCCGCGCCGAAGCCGCGTGCATCGAGCAGGGCAACCGCCAGCGCGTCGCCGAGGGCCAGCGCGGCCGTGGTGCTGGCCGTGGGGGCGAGATTGAGCGGGCAGGCTTCCTGTGCAACGGCTGAATTCAGATGCACGTCGGCGTCCTGCGCTAGCGAGGACTGCGGGTTGCCGGTCATGGCGACGATCTTGGCGCCACGCCGTTTGACGTGCGGGAGAATGTTCAGCAACTCGTTGCTTTCGCCCGAGTTGGAGAGCGCGATCAATACGT
>CAZZDF010000487.1:0-1518 GCA_964652915.1 uncultured Propionivibrio sp.
AGGTCCATGCGCCCGAGAATCTTGATCCGGCTGACCATCGCCGCCATCACGCTCATCGGAATCTGATACACCTGATGCAACACGCCGTCGATGCGGAAACGCACGATACCCAGTTCGCGGCGCGGCTCGATGTGAATATCGCTGGCGCGCTGCTCGAAGGCGTATTGCCACAACCAGTCGACGATATTGACGATATGCTGGTCGTTGGCGTCGAACTGGCGATTGGTGCGCCCCAGTTCAACGAGTTGCTCGAACGACGACAGCCCGGCACTCTGCCCGCCCAGTTGGCTGGCCTTCTTGACTGAACGCGCCAGGTTATAGAACTCGATCAGATAGCGCGCGACATCCTGCGGATTGGCGATCACCCGGCGAATTTTCTTTTTGACCAGCGGCTCGATCTCTTTTTCCCACTCACGCAGATAAGGCTCGACGGTCGCCACGACCACTTCCTGCGCCTTGACCTGCACCGGCAGAATGCCGAAACGGGTTGCATAGGCGCTCGACATCACATCGGTTACCGCCGTGAAATCGATTTTCAGCGGATCGATGTGGTAGTACTCGAGGCCGACCTTGGCGGCGAACCATTCGGTGAGGTCATCGAGCGTCAGCGGGCGATGCGGTGCTTGTTGCGATTTCCACTTCTGTTCGGCAATGAGGGTCAGTGGATGCGCCACCTGACGCCGCAAGCGACTATCCGCGATCAACGCATCGGCATCCGGCTTGAGGACAAGACCGTCATCGACCAACAAGCCTAGAATTTCCGCCACCGTCACACGGTGTTCCGGCACTGTGTTCGCCTTATGTTCGGGCATGGGAGCTAATCCATTGTGAGTTTCAATCACTATAACCGACAAGACACAAGCGGCTCAATGCCAATGCACCACAACGGAATAAACTGCGGCTACAATGACGGGATTCAAGAGAAATTCAAGCGCAAAGCCACTGTTCAAGCACACTTCCAAGCTTTTTCCTAAATCCCCCGCCATTTTGAACCGGAGACCTTCATGAGAGCCCTGTTGTTTGTTGTTTCACTAGCCGCCGTGCTCACGGCCCTGCCCGCTAGCGCACAACTGGGCCCGGCGGGCGTTCCCGGCGCACCGGGGCTAGCCGAGACAGACCCGTCGACCAAACCCGGCGCATCAGCATCGCAAAACGTTGCACAACCGTGGCAAGCGCAACCGGCCGACCAAAAGAAGCCGGTCAAGGCACGGAAAGCCAAACAGAAGGCGAACGACGCCTGCAAGGGCAAAACCGGCGAGGAGCGCCAGCAATGCCGGCAAGAGCAAAAGCGCCGCAAGGACTGCAGCCAATCAGCCGACCCGGCACGCTGTGAACAGCACAAGAAAGCCGCCGATCTCTGCAAGGACAAGCTCGGCGCCGAACATCGCCAGTGCCTGCACGAAAACCTCTTGCCAAAAAACTGATCAGCCGCCCGAAGGCTGCCCCGACAAGGCTTGCCTCCACAACTCCAGCTTGCGCTCAAAAGCCAGCGTATAGGCCGGGCTGGTCGACGGCGCG
>CAZZDF010000488.1:0-1514 GCA_964652915.1 uncultured Propionivibrio sp.
GCAATAATCGCGGCCAGCGCGGTTGCCGTAAATACCCCGCCAAAATCCATCCCGGTGGCGCTCAGGATGATTGGATTAACAACGAGGATGTACGCCATGGTCATGAACGTCGTAACCCCCGCCATGACTTCCGTCCGGACATTGGTATTCCGCTCTGACAATTTGAAGCGATTTTCAAAAAAACCTGCATTACCAGTCATTTGCCCCCTCCTTTAGTGATATTGATCAATTATTGCTTCTCTATGTGCCTTCCGGTTATGGTGAGCACATGGTCTGCATCCGTGACCTGCTTGCGCATCGCCATCCCTGTCCGATAAAGATCGGAAGTCATATACTCAGGAGAAAAACATTCTCGACAAAATGAACACCCATCGATTTTTTCGATGCCAGGGGGCTTCTGATGCACTATTCACTTGAACAACTGGAGGTTTTTGTCCTCGCCACACAGGCCGGCGGGTTTAGTGCTGCGGCACGCCGCATTGGCAAAACACAGTCCACGGTCAGCACGGCCATTGCCAATCTCGAAACCGATCTGGGCGTGCAGCTCTTCGATCGCAGCAGCAAACTGGCGCTCCTTACGCCGGCCGGTCATGCGCTGCTGGCGCAAGCCAAAGAAATACTAGAGCGCTGCAAGGTCTTTGAAGGGCACGCCAGGAGCCTCAATTTGGGCCAGGAAACGAGTCTGACGCTAACCATCGCCGTACCGCACAGCGTTGTTCTCGAACCTTTACGCGAATTCGCGCAAAAATTCGAGTACGTCAACGTCAGCATCCGATTCCCCCACGAAAGAAACGTCAGCGATCTGGTTCGCGACGGAACGGCCGTTCTCGGCATCGGTTTTGCGCAAACCAACTATCCCGACGACCTCGCCTTTATGCTGCTCGGACGTCTTGTGCTAACCCATGTCGTCAGCAAGGATCATCCGCTGGCAAAGCTTCCCCAGGTGACCTTTGGCGACCTGCACACCTACCGCCGCCTGATTTTCGGCGCCCATTCACACGGCCTGCCAACCTCGGAATATCTCGACGGAACCGACTTCTGGCATATCGAAAGCTATCTGACGCTGATGGAAATGATCCGCTCCGGTCTTGGCTGGACAACGCTGCCACGGCAATTGGTGCTTAGCGAACTTGAACGCGGAGAATTTGTCGAGATGAATTTGGCTGCCTATCCTTACACCGACTGGCTGGTAGGCGTTGATCTGGTCTGGAAGAAAAACGAGCCGATGGGCGCTGCCGCCGCATGGCTCAAATCGCGCATCGAACAACAACCGATCCTTGAAAAACAAGGCCGCCTCAAGCCGGTGCTATCGGTTTGACCAATGGATTCAGCCAAGCACTGCATCTTCCCCTGAGAGTCTCCTGAACATCGTTCAGCCCGTAACAAAGCCAGCCGGGTTCGAATTGTTACGTTATTTTTTAATTTGAGTTTTTCCCCGCAATTGCGCATAGTTCGCCCTTTTTTTCGAACATAGACTGCTGATGGCAAACCTCGTTGAACAACGCATTACCCTG
>CAZZDF010000489.1:0-1499 GCA_964652915.1 uncultured Propionivibrio sp.
CTGTTGATCGTCTGCAACCGGGAATTTTCATTTCCCTTTCGAGCGTCGGCTGGCTAAACCACCCGTTCATCGCCAACGAATTCTGCATTTCCAACGAAAAACAGATTCGGGCTCTAAGGGAAATGGGACTGAAGGAAGTTCCGTGGGACCCGGCGCGCAGCACCGCCAAACCACTGGCGGAAAAGTCCGAGGCCGAAGAAGAGGATTTCGGCGCTTCGGCACTGGCCGGCATGCTCGACGAAAAACGCGCGCGCATCGACCGCGTGCGTATCTGCCGCGAACAGTTCGCCCGCCGTGAGCGCGAGTACGAAAAACACATGAATACGGCCGGCGACATCCTGCGCACCGCCGCCGGACGCCCAGTCGAAGCCTATGCACGCGCCAAGGATCTCGTCTGGCGCACCACGGAAGGGTTAATCGGCGCGGAAAGCGAAATCATCCACCTCGTCAACAGCAAAGGCAAAGACATCGGCGCGGCATCGCATTCGGTCAATGTCATGGTGCTTTCCCTGCTGCTAGGCAAGGCCATGGGGCTATCCGAAGAGGAAATGAAATGCCTTGGCATGGGCGCGCTGTTGCATGACGCCGGTAAATCCGAAGTGCCGCAACGCATCCTGCGCTCCGACAACCGCACCAAGCCGGAAGAGGATTTCTATCGCGGGCACGTGCCCTTCGGCATCAAGGTCGTCGCCGGCATGCGCGAAATCGGCGTCCCAGTGCGCAACATCATTGCCTGCCACCACGAGCACTGGGATGGCAGCGGCTACCCCAACATGCTAGCAGCCGAAAAAATCCCGAAACTTGCCCGGATCGTCGCGCTGGTTAACCGCTACGACAACCTGTGCAACCCGCTGGACATCAAACAGGCAAAAACGCCCGCCGGAACGATTACGCACCTCTACAAAAACGAGGCCGCGCACTTTCAACCGGAAATCCTGCGCGCTTTTGTCAAAATGCTCGGCATCTTCCCGCCCGGCAGTTTTGTCGCTCTCTCCAATGGCGCAATCGGACTGGTCATCGAATCCAACTCCGCCGACATGCTGCATCCGCTACTCATGTTGCACGACGCCGAAATACCCCGCGCCGAAGCCATCGTGCTTGATCTGCGCGACACCGATCTGTCGATCGCCAGCGCCGTCAATCCCGCCACCCTGCCGCTGGAAGTCGTCGAATATCTGGCTCCACGCGGTCGCGTCGATTACTACGTTGAAGGCGGCGGTTAACGCGGATGGGTGAATGCAGGACAAAAGGCTCCATGTTGCGGAGCCCTCGCCTTCCGGGACTTACCGGCGCTTCAAACGTTTCAAGGAAATCCCGAAAGGGAAGCCACCGAATGCGTTTGATCGGCTTGCCGACCGCCAAAACAACGAACACAACAAACAGCCGGACTTCTGTACTGCGCATGCCTGTCTTTACGCATGCACCAACTGAACAGGCATTTCCAATGCATCATTACGTTTCAGGCGCCATTCCGGCTTTCACCGCTCACCCCAGAAAAA
>CAZZDF010000490.1:0-1460 GCA_964652915.1 uncultured Propionivibrio sp.
CATTTCTATCTTCATGAGCCGTGGGCGAAAAGCATCCACGCGGAAATTCTGGCCGCTTACCGAAGCGCCGAATTGTTCCTGCGCCTCACTCCGGCCATGCCAATGCCCGCCCTACCCAGGCAACGCGCCGTTGCGCCGGTCGCTGCGCTCGGCGAAAACCGACGCGATGAGCTGCGCGCCAAACTCGGCAGCACCCCGGACGAAAAACTCGTGCTGATCGCTTTTGGCGGTTTTGACAAGGATCTCGGCGCCGAAAGCTGGCCGCAACATCGAGGAATTCGCTGGCTCATCCCGCAAAGCTGGCCGATCACCCGCGCCGACATGACCGCACTGGAGCCGCTTGGTCTGCCAATCATCGACCTGTTACGCAGCGTTGACGCCGTCCTCACCAAACCCGGCTACGGCACCTTCACCGAAGCCACCTGCAATGGCACACCGGTCCTTTACGTGCGCCGCGACAACTGGCCGGAACAAGACTGCTTGCTCGACTGGCTACAACAAAATGCCCGCTGCGTCGAAGTCAGCGAAACGACGCTAAAAAGCGGAGATTTTCGCCCGGCGCTTACAGATTTGTGGAAACAACCAGTCCCGCCAACGCCACGCCCAGACGGGGCCACCGAAGCCGCCACCCTGATCGCCGAACGACTAACCACGACTCGATAACAATAGCGCTCTGCAAGCCGCTATTTACGCCTCTCTCAAATCATGGGGCTGAAGATCGCCAATTCATGCGGCTTCCAGCACGGCGAACAATCGCAAGAGCAAAGACAAATCACAGCGGATAACCAAACAGCCTGAGCAACACCCCGGTTTCGTAGAGCGGCAAACCCATTACGCCGGAGTAGCTACCGGTGATTTGCTCGACAAACAAGCCGGCGCGGCCCTGAATGCCGTAGGCACCGGCCTTGTCCATCGGCTCGCCGCTGGCCACGTAGCGGCGGATTTCGCCTTCATCAAGTTCGCCGAAACGCACTTCGCTCACCGACAGTTGCGATTCGATGCGCCCGTCAAAAGCTACGGCCACGGCGGTCAGAACACGATGCGTCTGGCCGGACAAGCGGCGCAAAATGGCGTGTGCGTCGTCACCATTGACCGGCTTGCCGATGATCGCGCCTTCAAACTCAAGCGCGGTGTCGGCGGTCACCACCGGCTGCGCGACCTGTTTGCGCCAGCCGACGATATTCCAGCTGTGCGCGGCTTTGGCCCGCGCTACGCGCTGAACGTAATCGACCGCTGATTCGCCCACAAGCGGCGTTTCGTCAAGCTCCTTGTCCTCGCGCGGATGGCCGCGAAAGACGATGGTGTCGAACTGGACGCCGATTTGCGTAAGCAACTCGCGGCGGCGCGGGCTGCGCGAGGCGAGATATACCCGGGGGTTAAGCTGGTTGATGGCAATAGTCGACATACCGCTAACCTTCACGATGATAAGGATGGTTTTTGACGACGCTGACCGCGCGATA
>CAZZDF010000491.1:0-1451 GCA_964652915.1 uncultured Propionivibrio sp.
TTTTCGGCAATGCGCAGCATGCAGATCGAATCCTTGCCGCCGGAAAACAGCAGCACCGGATTGGCGCACTGGCCGGCGACCTCGCGCATGATATGGATCGCCTCGGATTCCAGCCAGTCGAGGTGGGAGAGGGTTTGTTTGGTCAGAGTGCTCATAAAAACCTTATTAACTAAAAGTATTCACCAAGAAGTTCTTTTGCATTTCTTTGTGCCGCTTGGTGTGCTTGGTAAATTGATGGTTCAAGCCTTTTTGACATGCAGTCCACATTCTTTTGTGTCGGCGTTTTCCCACCACCAGCGCCCTGAACGAATGTCCTCGCCGGGGGTGATGGCGCGGGTGCAGGGGGCGCAGCCGATGCTCGGGTAAAAGCGGTCGTGTAATGCGTTGTACGGTACCTTGTTCCCTTTGATGTAGGCCCAGACTTCCTTTTCCGTCCAGTCCGCCAGCGGGTTGAACTTCTCCAGACCGTTGCCTTCGTCAAAGGTTCGCGTCGGCAGGCCGTCGCGCGTCGCGGATTGCTGTGCGCGCAGGCCGGTGATCCAGGCCTTTTTGCCGGCCAGCGCGCGTTGCAGCGGCTCGACCTTGCGCGCGTGGCAGCAGGCCTTGCGCAGTTCGACCGATTCGTAAAAGGCATTGATGCCGTTCCGGCGCGTGTACTCCTCGACCAGATCGTGGCGCGGATAGTAGAGCTTGAGCGCCAGCCCGTAGTGTTTTTTGACTTCGGCGATCAAGTCATAGGTTTCCAGCGGCAGACGGCCGGTGTCGAGCGAAAAGATTTCGATGTCGAGTTTTTCGCCAAGGATCAGGTCGGTAAGCACCATGTCTTCGGCGCCAAGGCTGTTGGCAAACGCGACCGGGGAAAATTCGGCGGCGATTTGCCTGAGCAGGGCGCGTGCGGCGACGGTTTTTGCGGCGACGGAATCAAGCAGCGCCTGATCGTTCAGATTGACGGTAATGGCCATGGCTTTCTCTTACGCGCGGCGGCGGAATAAAGGTTGCGGCTGATCGACCGCCGACTGATAGCTTTCGCTGAAGGCCTTGAGGCCGGCCAGTGCCGCTTCGATGTCCTTGTCCTGGCGTACGGCAAAAGCGTCAAAACCGCAGCGCCTGAGCAGGAAGAGCTGATCTTGCAGCACGTCGCCGAGCGCACGAATTTCGCCGTTGTAGGCAAAGCGTTCGCGCAGTAGCCGCGCAGTCGAATAACCGCGGCCGTCGGCAAATTTCGGGAAGTTCACACCGATGACTGCGAAATGCGAGAGATCGTCGGCGATGGCTTCTGGCCCTTCGCTGCTTTCCAGCCAGATGCCGACGGGTTGCCGGCGGGCGAGGATTTCGTCCTTGCGCGCTAGCCAGACGGCGAGCGGCAGCAGGGTCGGCGCGTCGGGCAGGGCGATCACTTCCGGCGTTTCGCCTTCGGCGAGTTTCAGCACAAGCCAGACGTCGTCGATGAC
>CAZZDF010000492.1:0-1441 GCA_964652915.1 uncultured Propionivibrio sp.
GACGCCAGCCTGATGGGGCAACACGCTCTGGCCTACGTACTGGCGGCCTATTTCGCCTCGTCGCTATCCCGGCGCATCCTGTGGTTTCCGCTCGCGCAACAGGCCTTGCACGTCCTGCCATTGTTGCTGATGGTGCAAGTCGTTCAATTCGCGGTCCGTGCGATGCCCGGCATCGAACTGCCGGGGCCTAGCTATTTCCTCGGACCGCTGATCGGTGCCGCATTGTGGTCACCGCTCACCTTGCTCCTGCTATTGCCGCAACACCAACCGGTTGAACGCGACGCCAACCGTCCCATCTGAGAAAAACAACCTTGCGCCCCAGATATTCGCCGCTCAACTCGCAAGACAGCGATCTGGATCGCTTCCGTTTCCGCATTGCCATTGCGGCAGGAATCGTGGTGCTGGCCTTTGCCGTGCTGATCAGCCGCTTCGTATATCTTCAGGTAATTCAACACGAATACTACACAACGCGGGCAGAAGACAACCGCATCTCTCTGGTCCCCATTGTCCCCAATCGCGGACTGATTCAGGATCGAAACGGAGTCGTCCTGGCAAGAAACTATTCGGCCTTCACGCTTGAGCTGACGCCCTCGAAAATCAAGAACCTTAACGAAACCATCGAAGGACTCCGCGAACTCATCGACATTCAACCGAAGGACAAGCGCCGCTTCTACAAACTTCTCGAGGAAAGCAAATCCTTCGAAAGCCTGCCGATCCGCACACGCCTGAGTGACGAAGAGGTCGCACGTTTTGCTGCCAACCGCTACCGCTTTCCGGGCGTGGAAGTCAATGCACGCCTGTTCCGGCAATACCCGCTTGGCCCCGTCGCTTCGCACGCCATCGGTTACATCAACCGCATCAACAAAGCCGATCTGGCAACCATCGAAGAAAACGGGCAAGACTCGAATTACAAAGGCACCGACCATTTCGGAAAAACCGGACTGGAGCAAAAATACGAGTTTCAGCTACACGGTCAGACTGGCTACGAAGAGGTCGAAATCGATGCCGGAGGTCGTGCGATCCGCAGCTTATCAAGCACGGCTCCGATTTCTGGCAACAATCTGACGCTGACGCTCGACACCAAGCTGCAGGAAGTCACTGAAAAAGCCTTTGGCGACCGCCGCGGCGCGCTCGTCGCCATCGAGCCATCAACGGGCGGCATCCTCGCCCTGGTCTCGACCCCGACCTTCGACCCCAACCTGTTCGTTGATGGAATTCGCTCCGAAGACTGGGATTTGCTCAACAACTCGCCGGATCGTCCGATGCTCAACCGTGCGCTGAATGGCGCCTATCCGCCAGGATCGACTTTCAAGCCGCTGATGGCGTTGGCGGCACTCGAACTCGGCAAGCGAACCCCCAACCAAACCATCGCCGACCCCGGATTTTTCAATTTTGGCGGGCACCTATTCCGTGACGATAAAAAGGGCGGGCACGGCATGGT
>CAZZDF010000493.1:0-1434 GCA_964652915.1 uncultured Propionivibrio sp.
CGCTGAAGTAGTCACCAATCAACTGCAACCCAACCGGCAAACCGCTGGCCAAGCCGCAAGGATGGGCCATACCAGGCAAACCCGCCAGATTGACGGCAATCGTGTAGATGTCAGACAAGTACATCTGCACCGGATCGGAGGCTTTCTCACCGATCTTGAAGGCCGTACTCGGACTCGTCGGGCTCATGATCACGTCGCACTGCTTGAAGGCTTCGACGAAATCGTTGGCGATCAGGCGACGAATGCGCTGCGCCTGCAGGTAATAGGCGTCGTAATAGCCATGCGACAACACGTAAGTGCCGATCAGGATGCGCCGCTTGACCTCATCGCCAAAGCCTTGCGTCCGGGTCTTGCTGTACATGTCATTGAGATCGCTGTACTCGGGCGCACGATAACCATAGCGCACGCCATCAAAGCGCGAAAGATTCGAACTGGCTTCGGCCGGCGCAATTACGTAATACGCTGGCACCGAAAGTTTCACGTTCGGCAGGCTGACATCGACAACTTGCGCGCCCAGCTTGACGTACTCAGCAATCGCCGCGTCGATGCTTTGCATGACTTCGGCCGAACACCCTGAGCGTTCATCCGCGCCAAAAAATTCCTTTGGCAAACCAATCCGGAGACCGGCCAAAGGCTTATCCCCCGGCGCCTTAACCAGCTCGCGCGTGTAATCTTCCTTGTCGCGCTCAAGACTGGTCGAATCGCGCTCATCAAAACCGGCCATGACGTTGAGCAACAATGCGCAATCCTCAGCCGAGCGCGCCATCGGCCCGCCCTGATCCAGAGACGAGGCATAGGCAATCATGCCGTAGCGGGAAACCACGCCGTACGTGGGTTTCAGGCCAGTGAGGTTACACATCGAAGCCGGTTGACGGATCGAGCCACCGGTATCGGTTCCCGTAGCGGCCGGTGCCATCAGCGCAGCCACAGCTGCTGCCGAGCCACCTGACGAGCCGCCCGGAACACGCTCCAGATCCCACGGGTTTCTCACTGCGCCGAAATACGAGGCCTCGTTCGACGAACCCATGGCAAACTCATCCATGTTCGTCTTGCCCAGAGAAACTGCACCGGCCGCATTGAAACGCTCGATGACTCCGGCATCGTAGGGGCTAACGAAGTTTCCGAGCATTTTCGAGCCACAAGTCGTCAGCCAACCTTGTGCGCAAAAAATATCTTTCTGCGCCAGCGGGATGCCGGTCAGCGTACCGGCCTGACCTTGCGCCCGCAGTTCATCGGCCACCCTGGCCTGCGCCAGGCTCTTTTCCGCATCGACGGTGATAAAGGCATTGACTTGCGGATTGAAACGGGCGATCCGTTCCAGATACAACTGAGTCAGCTCAACGCTGGAAATTTTTTTGTCGGATAAAGCCTTGGCCAGCTCCGAAATACAAAGATCAATCATTCGATCACCTTGGGCACAAGATAGAGGCCGCA
>CAZZDF010000494.1:0-1424 GCA_964652915.1 uncultured Propionivibrio sp.
CCTTCCAAAAAAGACGGGGTTCGTCAGCAGTCTGAGCAGAGACTCCTCTGCTTTTTTTGTCAGTGCTTATTCGTTTCCCAGAGAAAGCCTGGCGGTCCCCGCTGCGACCAAGAAAAAACGCCCTCGTCGACAATTGCTACACAACGTAACGAAACCCTGATTGATCGGGCTTTCCATCTCATTACACTGTGGCAATGATTAACCAGCTTGAGGGGGCAGCATGATTTCCAGCATTAGCGGCAACATCAAGAGCATTGCTTATACCAACACCCAAAACCCAGTCGCCAAGCAGCCGCCGCAATTAACCGCTGATTCGGCAGCAACCTTACCGGCTAACGAATCTGAAAGCGTAGTAAATATCTCGCAAAAGGCTTTGGAACTATTCGCGGCAAAGGCCATTAGCTCATCTCCAGTGCTGGTTGCTGCGCTTTCCAACAACGCACAGATCGACGAATTAGCTACCACCATCTACAGCGCACAACGGAATCGCGAGTTGATTGACACCTACGCCAACAACACCGACGACGCCAACGACTCCACCGAGTCACAAAGATCGCCTTTGGCTATTTCAGCCATTTCACAAAATCCGCAAGTCGATGAATTGGCGACAACCGTCTATTCGGCCAAACAAGCGCAGCAACTTCTGGATATCTACCAGAGCAATACCACCAACATCACTGAGCAGCAAAGCACGTCGCTGAATGAAACGGCCTGACTTCTCATGACAAGACAACGTTTAATCGGAACGCAATCGCTTCACTAAGCCACGAAATACCTTCATACAAAAAAAGCAGGGCTGCCCCTGCTTTTTTGGCGACATACGCTTATTTGATGTCCAGCAGGCTCTCGTCCCACTTTTCGTGCTTCTCGAAGCCAAGCAGATTAGCCGTCGTCGCCGCCACGTTGGACAAGCCGGCCGAAGGAATGCTCTTCAAGCCGAGTTTTCCGCCCGTCACGTTATCGTAAAGAATCAGCGGAACCGGATTCAAGGTGTGCGCCGTTTTGGCCTTGAATGAGCCATCCTTGTTCAGCGCCGGCTGCTTGGTCTTTTTGTCCAGCTCATACATTTCGTCGGCGTTGCCGTGGTCGGCGGTAATCAAGGCGACGCCGCCCATCTCGTCGATCACCGGCAGAATGCGCGCCAGTTCAAGGTCAACCGCCTCAATGGACATCGTCGCCGCGCGGAAGCTGCCGGTATGTCCAACCATGTCGCCGTTGGCAAAATTGCAACGCAAAGTACGGTACTTGCCACTGCGCAGGGCATCAATCATCGCATCGGCAATCTCCGCCGCCTTCATCCACGGACGCTGCTCAAAAGGAACCACGTCGCTCGGCACTTCGCAATAGGTCTCGCCGTCGAATTTGCCGGAACGGTTGCCGTTCCAGAAGTAGGTCACATGCCCGAACTTCTGCGTTTCCGAGCA
>CAZZDF010000495.1:0-1421 GCA_964652915.1 uncultured Propionivibrio sp.
TGCTGCGCAAACCAAGACGCTGAAAATGGTGATCGGCACTCGTCTTGGCAAAAGAAGAAGTGGCCGCCAAGATCCGGAAGAAATAGTCGTCCAGGCCGGACAACGAACTTGCCGTCACCGTCGGACTGAGCTGAACAATCCGAGCCGAGTTGGCCTGCGGTACCACGACCGTGGCAATGGAACTGGTCATCGGACCAATGACGGCGCTGACCTTGAGGTCGATCAACTGACTCATCGCCAAACTGGCGACTTCCGGATTCTGCTGGTCATCGCGGGCAATCAGCTCGATCGTCCGGCCTTTGACCCCGCCCGTTTTGTTACGCATTTCGACAGCCAGAAGCGCGCCATCACGCCCATCGATACCCAGATCGGAAAAACGGCCCGAGAGCCCTCCCAGAAACCCCAGACGAATGGGTTCCTTCGGCGAACAGGAGAGCAGGACGAGCCCTCCGCACAGAACGACCATGAGCCGAAGCGCTGCAAGCCAACCGTTTTTCGGTTTCCTGACCACGATGTTCATTTCCAGCAGGAGACAATGAATTGAGATATTAGTCCCAATGGCCACCCCCGTATAGAAAAACATGCACCCATATTGGTGCTTTGGTAAAAGCCGCTGGTCAATTCCTTAACCGGCCGCCACGCCGCAAAGATTACGTAGAATATCCCTCTCACATAAGCCGGCATTTTGTGATAGCTTGCTGAGAACGCTGCCACTTTTGCAGTCAGGCGACCAGTATCCGAGGGAACCGTAATGAACGAACAGCACTATCTCAACAGTCTATTTGAGCCCAAATCGGTCGCTGTCATCGGTGCATCAAACCGCGACTACTCGGTCGGCAATATCCTGTTCAAAAACATCATCAGCTCGGGTTACAAAGGACGTCTGTATCCGGTCAACCCGAAGCACGAAACCATCCTCGACGTAAAAGCCTACAAATCGATCGAAGACATTGGCGCGCGCGTCGATCTGGCCATCATCGCCACCCGCCCGCGCACAGTGCCTAATCTTGTCGAGCAATGCGGCCGCAGCGGCATCAAGAACGTCGTGATCATCACGGCGGGGTTCCGCGAAGCCGGGCATGCCGGCGCGGCGCTCGAGAAGAAAACGCTGGAAATCGCCCGTAGCCACGGCATTCGCGTGCTCGGGCCGAACTGCCTGGGGATCATTCGCCCGGAGCTTGGCCTCAACGCCACTTTTGCCAGCGTCACCGCCAACATCGGCCATCTGGCCATGGTTTCGCAGTCCGGCGCCATGTGTTCGGCTGTACTCGACTGGGCCAAGCCCAACAAGGTCGGCTTCTCCAGCGTCATTTCGCTGGGCAGTACCGCCGACATCGACTTTGGCGAGATTCTCGACTACCTCGTCTACGACCATCGCACCCATTACATCCTGCTTTACATCGAAGGCATCCGCAATTCAC
>CAZZDF010000496.1:0-1413 GCA_964652915.1 uncultured Propionivibrio sp.
GTCAGGCCAACAAGTACAAGGTGCCGCGTCTGGCGTTCGTCAACAAGATGGACCGTCAGGGTGCGGACTTCTTCCGTGTCGTTGATCAGATGCAAACCCGTCTGAAGGGCAGTCCGGTGCCGATCGTGATTCCGATCGGTAAGGAAGATACATTTGCGGGTGTGGTTGATCTGGTCAAAATGAAAGCCATTTACTGGGACGAAGCTTCCCAGGGGATGAAGTTCGAATACCGCGATATTCCTGCCGATATGCAGGGTCTGGCTGACGAGTGGCGTGGCAAGATGGTTGAGTCCGCTGCGGAAGCGTCAGAGGAACTGATGAACCAGTACCTCGAAGCCGGAGATCTGACCGAAGCCGAAATTATCAAGGGTTTGCGCGCCCGTACCATCGCCTGTGAAATCCAGCCGATGCTTTGCGGTACCGCCTTCAAGAACAAGGGTGTGCAGCGCATGCTGGACGCCGTTATCGATCTTCTGCCTTCGCCGGTTGATATTCCGCCGGTTTCCGGGGAAGACGAACGTGGCAATGAGGCAACGCGCGAGGCGTCCGATGACGCCAAGTTCTCGGCGTTGGCTTTCAAATTGATGACCGACCCGTATGTTGGTCAGCTCACCTTCGTGCGTGTGTACTCCGGCGTGTTGAAGTCCGGCGATACGATTTACAACCCGGTCAAGGGCCGCAAGGAGCGTATCGGTCGTGTGCTGCAGATGCACGCCAACAACCGCGAAGAAACCAAGGAAGTGGTTGCGGGCGATATCGCGGCTTGCGTCGGTCTCAAGGAAATTACGACAGGCGAAACTTTGTGCGATCCGGATTCCGTGATTACGCTCGAGCGTATGGTTTTCCCGGAGCCGGTTATTCACATCGCGGTCGAGCCGAAAACTAAGGCTGACCAGGAAAAAATGGGCATCGCGCTGGGCCGTCTGGCGCAGGAAGACCCGTCGTTCCGCGTGCGTAGTGACGAAGAGTCCGGTCAGACCATTATTTCTGGCATGGGCGAGTTGCACCTTGAGATTATTGTTGATCGCATGAAGCGCGAATTTGGCGTTGAGGCCAATGTGGGCGCTCCACAGGTGGCTTACCGCGAGTGCATCAAGAAGGCGGTCGAGCAGGAGGGCAAGTTCGTCAAGCAGTCCGGTGGTCGCGGTCAGTTCGGTCACGTTTGGCTCAAGATTGAGCCAAACGAGCCGGGCAAGGGCTACGAGTTCGTTGATGCGATCAAGGGCGGTACCGTGCCGCGCGAATACATTCCGGCAGTCGACAAGGGCTTGCAGGATGCGGTCAAGAGCGGTGTGTTGGCGGGCTTCCCGACGGTTGATATGAAGTTCACCCTGTTTGATGGTTCCTACCACGATGTGGACTCGAACGAAAACGCCTTCCGTATGGCTGCTTCGATGGCCTTCAAGGAAGGTA
>CAZZDF010000497.1:0-1408 GCA_964652915.1 uncultured Propionivibrio sp.
TCGTCCGCGAAGTCACCGGCAAGAGCGCGCGCTTCGAAACGCTGACCGACTACACACACCCGAAAAACAACGTCTGGGGCATCTCGGCGCGCAACCGCGAACAAAATTTTGCGATGAACCTGCTAATGGACCCGGAAGTCGATTTCGTCACCCTGCTCGGCCAGGCTGGCACCGGCAAGACCCTGCTGACGCTGGCTTCCGCGCTGACGCAAGTGCTTGATACAAAACGTTATTCAGAGATCATCATGACCCGCGTAACGGTGCCGGTGGGCGAAGACATCGGCTTCCTGCCCGGCTCGGAAGAAGAAAAAATGGGCCCGTGGATGGGCGCGCTGGAAGACAACCTCGAAGTACTCAACAAGACCGACGACTCTGCCGGTGAATGGGGGCGCGCAGCGACGCACGACATCATCCGCAACAAGATCAAGATCAAGTCGCTCAACTTCATGCGCGGACGAACCTTCCTCAACAAGTTCCTGATCATCGACGAAGCGCAGAATCTCACGCCAAAGCAGATGAAAACCCTGATCACCCGTGCCGGCCCCGGCACCAAGGTCGTTTGCATGGGCAACATCGCGCAGATCGACACGCCCTACCTGACCGAAGGCAGTTCCGGCCTGACCTACGTGGTCGACCGCTTCAAGGGTTGGGCGCATTCTGGCCACGTTACTCTGCAACGCGGCGAACGTTCGCGCTTGGCTGACCACGCAGCCGAAGTGCTATAATTTTTTCGTGTGCTGAGCCGTGTCCTGTGACACGGCTCAGTCGTTTCTGCCAACCGATCCGTAGTGTTTTTCTCGCACTGCCCGTATCCAACACGTTCCGGAGAGTCTATTGAAACGACGAGACTTCCTTGCCGCCTCGGCCGTTCTCTCGCTGCTTGCCGCTGTACCGGCACACGCCGCCAAGAAAACCGAGACAAAAAAGACGACGGCCAAGACGCCTGCAAAATCGACCAAATCAAGCAAGTCGACCAGCAGCAAACAAAAACCTCAGTCAAAAACCAAGCCGACTGCCAAGCCTGCAGCGCGCGAGGTCATCCAGGAACCGGAACTGCGTGCGGAACCACACACCGAAACCCGCAACGTCATCGCCCTGCCCGACGAGCCGGCTCAGTGGCGCGCTTACGATATCCGCTCGGAAATCGCCCTGAAAAACATCAAAGGCAAAGTGCGCCTCTGGCTGCCTCTGACCCAATACAAGGACACCCTCTGGGAGCGCTCACTCGGCTATAGCTGGAAAGGCAACTTCGAAGATGCCGGCATCTACCGCGATCCGGTCGCCGACATGGAAGTCTTCTATGCCGACTGGCCGGAAGGCGCTACCAATCCGCATCTACAAATCATCAGCAAGGTCGCCACGCAAAACCGCACCTTCGACATCACCCGGCGCGGCGCACTGGCCGAGC
>CAZZDF010000498.1:0-1403 GCA_964652915.1 uncultured Propionivibrio sp.
CACCTCGGTCTCGCGTACGATCAACAGTGTGGATTTCTATCTTCAGCGTCGATTTCAAGAGTTGGAGCGATTATGTGGCGTTGGCTATTGTTGTTTTTCTGGGTTGGCCTGGCGGTTGCTGAGCAGGATGTCCCTGCCGCAACGAAGCTGGAAGTTGTTAGTGCCGAGTTTGGGGTGTTTTACACTACGGATACCGGTGAACAGGTTTTCGAACCTTCCGGAGTGGTTCCTCACAAAGTGGGGCAACGCTATGGTTGGGTAATTGAAGTGCGTACCGGCTATCGCTCATTGGGCGTCCGAGAGGAATACTTGTTGGCTTCTTTGCGCAAAAACGAGGAGAAGGATGCTGATGTATATAGCGACGATTTCAAGATTCTCCTGCCTCGGCGTAATCAGGTCAGCCAGCGTCAGTTAGTTCCGGTCGAAGGAAAGATTCTCGGAGAATGGGCCGTTGGCGCGGAGGAACCCGCTGGGCGCAGGCATCTGCAGGTTTTTGTCGAAAACCAGCTTGCAGCGGATTTCGAGTTCGAGGTGAAGTGATTGCTTGACGGTTGGCGTAATCCCGCCGAGCCAACAATTTACTGGTCGAGAATGACTAAACGTGGGTCATCGAAGTGATCGACGAGGATTTCGCGAACGCGGTTCTGCCAGAGCGTGGCAAATACTTCTGCAATAACCGGGTCGCGGTCGCCTGCCAGAAGACGTTGCATCAAGGGCGCTAGACGCGGATCAGGCGCAACATGCTCAAGATGAAGCGAGGCTGAAAGCATTGCGCCGTTGTCTTTTCGGGTAAAACTTACTTCCCCATTCAGGTCGATCTCTTCGAATTCGAGCAAGTGGCGTCGAGCGAAGTGGCCGGCTATTCCTTTAAACCCACCAATTCCCGCTGCGCCGGTGATGAGGCCGATAATGCTTGCTTGTACTCCGGTAACGCCTTCGTCTTGAGCGTCGCGAAAATTGACTTGGATTTCTCCTCGTTCGGGTAATTCGTCGGGGTAGAGTGCGCTAAGCACTTTGCTGGTGAGCAGGTACGCTCCTGCAACTGTCGGACACGAGTGCCCGGCGAGTTTTACCGCGTCGACGTAGCGGTATTCAATAACGCCCCCATCAGCCGCGCCAAGAAATTCGGCGAGACGATCATGCATGATGATCGGCCGAATTTCCGAAAAAAACGACGGGAAAGCCATTGCTAGTGTGAGCGCGTTTCTATGAGCTCGATCTTGTAGCCGTCTGGGTCTTCGGCAAAGGCGATTAAGGTACTGCCATGTTTCATGGGGCCCGCTTCGCGAATGATTTTTCCCCCGTTGGCCTTGATTTGATCGCACATCGCGTAAATATCGCTGACTCCGAGGGCAATGTGTCCGAAGCCATTCCCTATTTCGTAAGTTGAGGTGTCCCAGTTG
>CAZZDF010000499.1:0-1386 GCA_964652915.1 uncultured Propionivibrio sp.
TTGCCGGGCTTCCCGATCCTCTGCCTGCCAGCGAGCGGCTGGTGCTGCTGCACGAAGCCTTGCGCGAGCGCGGCTGGTTCGATGAGTCGGCCTTATGGGGAGTGGCTTCCGAAATGGCCGCCCTGTTTGATGAATTGACGGCGGCAGCGGTGAGCTTGCCGGCCGACGAGGCGGCGCTGGCAGCACAACTGCAACGCGCCTATGCCATGCGCTCCTCCGAGCCGCTGGCCTTCGAAGCGCGTGTCGTGCACGAGTTATGGCGGGCGCTGGCAGCGCTTGGCGCAAGCGATGCGGCATCGCTTTACCGGCTGCGTCTGGCGGCGCTGTTGAAGGATGCGGAGGGGGGCGGGCAGAGGCCTTCGCGCCTGCTGGTGCTGCTCGATGCCGCGCCGGAGGAAGCGCTCGATCCGGCAGAGCGCGATTTTCTGCAGCGTTATGGACAACTCGTGCCGGTGTCGGTCTTTCATCCGGCGCCGCGCCGTGCCGCGGCGACTCCGCTGATGACCCTGCTTGCCGCCGCCTGGCCGGAGTTGCCGGCCTCGGACGTGCCGCCGCTTTTTGCGCGTGCCGGAAAGCTCGGCGCAGACCTTCCGGCCAGTCCATTGCTCAATGAAGCTGAAGCGGCATGGCGCCTGACGCTGGTGCCGCTAGAGGGGCGTGAGTTGGAGGCGCAGGCAGCGGTGGCGCAGGTCGGGCAGTGGCTGCAGGACGGGCTGCGCCGCATTGCCCTGATTGCGCAGGATCGTTTGACGGCAAGGCGGGTGCGGGCGCTGCTTGAACGCGAAGGTGTGCTGGTTAACGATGAAACCGGCTGGAAACTGTCGACCTCGCGTACGGCAGCCGCCGTCGATGCGCTGATCGAAACGGCAGCGGGCGGCGCCTACTATCGCGACCTTCTTGATCTGTGCAAGTCGCCGTGTGTTTTTGCGGATGGTGAAAGTTGCGACGAAGAACTCAACAAGGCGGCCGTCTTTGCGCTGGAAGCGGCGATACGCGGCGCTTCGGTCAGGTCGGGCGTGCCGCGTTTTCGCCGTTGTCTGCAGGAGGCGGACGACAGCGAGGCGAGAACCCGGGGGCTCTCGCTCCTTGATCGCATCGAAGCGGCAACGACGCTGTTGCGCGCCAAGCCGGCGCCGCTGGCGCGCTGGCTTAATCGCCTGCGCAAGGCGCTTGAGGTGTTGGGGGCCATCGATGCCTTGCAAGAGGACATCGCCGGCAAGGTTTTGCTCGACTTGCTGGAAGCGCGTGCTAATGAGCTTGCTGAAAACACGGCCTTGTTTTCGCTGGCAGCGTGGCGCGACTGGCTCAACCGTGAATTCGAGGCGGCGACTTTCCGCGATGCCGGCATCAGCAGTCCGATTGTCGTGACCCCGCTCAACGCCGTGT
>CAZZDF010000500.1:0-1370 GCA_964652915.1 uncultured Propionivibrio sp.
TCTCCGGATTCGACTACGAATCGAGCGAGCAGGTGCGTGATGAGATCGTTGCTGCTGGAACGAGCTTTGTCGATGGGTTGAACAATGGCCTTGGTGATTATCCGATTTCGTTGCAAAAGCCAACCGGAGGCCTGCAGCGCATCGCCGAAGTGCCGATTTATTCCGCTGATCCGCTGGTGCGCCGGGCGCCGGCTTTGCAGCAGACACGCGATGCAGCGGCTCCGACAGCGCGCATGAGTGCCGAGACCATGGCGCACTGCGGTGCGGCTGAAGGCGCCAAAGTGCGCGTCAAGCAAGGCCTCGGCGAGGTCGTGCTGATGGTGCGGCAGGATGAGACTGTACCGGCAGGGTGTGTAAGGGTCGCTGCGGCACATGCCTCGACCGCCGTGTTGGGCGATATGTTCGGCGAAATTTCTGTGGAGCGTGCCTGATGGTTGAGACGCTACAGCAAATCCTGCCGGCTTTCATGCTGCCGCTGCTCGATTGGGCGTTGCAGCAAGGACAGAACCTCTTCGGTTCGCTATGGCCGGATGTCTTGACGGTGGTGTGGACGGTGATCAAGGTGATGCTGATCATTGCCCCGTTACTCCTGGTGGTGGCCTACGTCACTTTCTGGGAGCGCAAGATCATTGGCTGGATGCAGGTGCGCATCGGTCCGAATCGCGTTGGGCCTTGGGGGTTGTTCCAGCCGATTGCCGATGGCCTTAAAGTCTTGTTGAAGGAAGTGGTGATACCGTCCGGGGTCGATCGGCCGGTTTTCCTGCTCGCACCGGTGTTTGCCTTTGCCCCGGCCTTGTTTGCCTGGGCGGTGATTCCGTTCAACGACGTCCTGGTTCTGGCCAACGTCAATGCCAGTCTGCTTTATGTAATGGCCGTTACCTCGATCAGCGTGTACGGCATCATCCTCGCCGGTTGGTCGTCGAATTCCAAATATGCCTTCCTGGGCGGCATGCGTTCCGCGGCGCAGCTGGTTTCCTACGAAGTGGCGATGGGCCTGGCGCTGGTTGTCGTGCTGATGGTCTCGAACAGCCTGAATCTTGGCGATATCGTCCATGGGCAGGCGCAAGGGCGTTTTGCTGACATGGGTCTGGGCTTCCTGTCATGGAACTGGCTGCCGTTGTTGCCGATGTTCGTCGTGTATCTGATCTCGATTGTCGCGGAAACCAATCGTGCGCCGTTTGACATGGCCGAGGGTGAGTCGGAAATCGTCGGTTTCCATGTTGAGTATTCGGGAATGCCGTTTGCGGTCTTCCAACTGGCGGAATATGGCGCTGTGGTTTTGTGCTCGACGCTGGTTTCCTTGTTGTTCCTTGGGGGCTGGCTGTCGCCGTTCGGTTTCTTGCCGGACAGCATTTTCTGGCTGTTTGCCA
>CAZZDF010000501.1:0-1358 GCA_964652915.1 uncultured Propionivibrio sp.
AACCTTTTGTTTATGGCGCGGCATTCCGCAAGGGCGCCAAGCCGGACGACAAACTCGTTGATCAGGCCATTGAAATTCCGCTGCGCGGGGGTGAAATATGGCGGCCAAGCGATGGCAAGCCGCCGAGTGAACGTGAGATGTCCCTGCGCGACGGGCTGGTGTATTCCAAGAACACCATTGCCGCGCAGCTGGTACAGCGCGTTGGACCGGTTCCGGTCGCCGAGCTCGCGCGGGCCATGGGCGTACGTCACAGCAAGCTGGAGTTGGTGCCTTCACTGGCCTTGGGAACCAGCCCGGTGACTTTGAAAGAGATGGTTGCGGCCTATGGCACCATGGCCAACGGCGGAAGCTTCATCGAGCCGGTGTGGGTCACGCGCATCGAGGATGCGCAGGGGCAGGTGCTTCAGGAATTTGCCCCAATCGATCCAGAAACGGTGATTTCCGAGCATCTGGCCTACACTCTGGTCGATGTGCTGCGCGGGGTAGTCGACCGCGGCACGGGCAGCGCCATCCGCAGTCGTTACGGCATCCGCGCCGATGTGGCCGGCAAGACCGGGACGACACAGGACAACACCGATGGCTGGTTCATCCTGATGCACCCGCAGTTAGTCGCCGGCGCGTGGGTGGGTTTTAACGACAACCGCGTCACGCTCAACGACCACTGGGGGCAGGGCGCGCGCAGTGCCTTGCCGATGGTCGGCGACTTTTTTCAGAAAACGCTGCGCGCCCGGATGATCGAGGCTCGGGTACGTTTTGCCGAACCGCCGGAGAATGTGCTGTGGGCTTTCCTGAAGCGCAAGTTCAGCGAGTGGTACGAGGCGATTGCCAAGCTGTTCGAGCAGAAAGCGCCGCCACCCCCGGCGATTCCGCCGCCGCTGGTCGAACCGGTTGACGAGGCAACGCCTGAGGAAACGACGGCGCCTGTTGAGCCGCTGCAACCGGTTGAGATTATGAGTCCGCCACAGGAAGGCGTGTTGCCGGAAGAGTTCGAGTCCGGCGAGTTCGCCCCGCCGACCGTGCCACGCGAGGCGCAGCCGTAGGATGGTGTGCGGAGGTCAAGGCGTCGATTTGATGAGGAACACCGGGGGCTGCTGCCGGTGTTCCGGTTTAAATTCCTTGATGGGATGGGAGGGGCGATTGTTTTTTCGTAGATCATCTGGAAGTTCCGGAGACCTCGGAGAAACCTATTGAGATTTTGAAGGTACTAACAGCTTCTCTTCCCTCGTTGTCGCGTGCAATTACTCTTATTGATACTTCTCCCTTAAATCCTGGAGGTGGCGTGCCTTCAAACGTTCCTGTTTTGGGGTTGAAAGCAATCCAAGCAGGCAGAGCGCTTCCGTTTGCTCTTGTTGCAGTAA
>CAZZDF010000502.1:0-1358 GCA_964652915.1 uncultured Propionivibrio sp.
GGCTCGTTCAACAGGCGCAATACCGACAAACCGGCGAGCTTGGCGGCATCCTTGGTCGCTTGGCGCTGGGCATCGTCAAAATAGGCGGGGACGGTAATAACCGCCCCGACGAGTTCGCCACCCAATGAGGCTTCGGCGCGCTCGCGCAAGGTGCGCAGGATTTCAGCGGAAACTTCGACCGGACTCTTTACACCAGCGACCGTGCGCAGCTTGACCATACCCGGCGCGTCTTCAAAATCGTAAGGCAGGGATTCGCAGTGCGCGATGTCCTTGATCCCACGTCCCATGAAGCGCTTCACCGAAACGATCGTATTGCGCGGATCCACCGCCTGTTCGGCCTGCGCCTCGTAACCAACGACCACGCCACCGTCGGCATGATAGCGAACCACCGAAGGCAGCAAGGGGCGTCCAAGGTCGTCGCTGATTACCACCGACAAACCGCTACGCACGGTGGCGACCAGCGAATTGGTTGTTCCGAGGTCAATGCCGATGGCCAGCTTGTGCTGGTGAGGAGCAGCCGATTCACCCGGCTCTGCAATTTGCAAAAGTGCCATGAAATTCCTGAATTCTGGTCTGTATTGTTATTCGTCTTAGTCTTCTAGCACGGCGATGGCATCGTCAATGTCAAACAGAAGTTTTTCGAGAAACATTAGACGGCGCACACGATCTGCGGCTTTGGCATAATCCTGCTGATCATCAAGCAACGCGCCGAGTTCTTCGTAACGCGCACTCATCCGCTGTTTTACCCGACTGTGCAACTGTTCCAGTTCATCCTGTTCGCGGGCCGTGCGCGCCTCAGCAACAGCTTCACGCCACTCCATCTGCTCCATCAGAAAATCCGATGGCATCACCGCGTTGTTTTCCGCGTCGATCGGGTGGTTGCGGATTTTCAACAGATACTGGGCACGCGACAAAGGCTTCTTCAACGTTTGATAGGCTTCATTAACACGCGTTGCCCACTGTAACGAGAGCCGCCGCTCGGCATCGCCGGCCTGCACGTATTTATCCGGATGAACCTGCGCCTGCGCTTCACGATAGCGCTGATCGAGGACGGAGGTATCAAGCCGAAAACTGGGCGGCAAATTGAACAACGAGAAATGATCGGACGAAAAATCCATGATGTCTCTGTACGCCTATCCGCAACAATCAAGAAACCGGCAAATCAACTCCAGCTTGCCGGAAAATGCCTCAAACCGTAAAACTCTCGCCGCAACCGCAAGCGTCCTTGACGTTTGGATTGTTGAATTTGAAGCCTTCGCTCAAACCTTCGCGCGCGTAATCCAGCTCGGTGCCATCAAGATAAGGCAAGCTCTTGGCATCGATCAGCACCTTGATGCCATGCGACTCGAACTCGACAT
>CAZZDF010000503.1:0-1348 GCA_964652915.1 uncultured Propionivibrio sp.
TAGGCTGGCTGGCCATTTTGGCCACCATCTCGCCGGTCAGCACCCCGGCCGTCGAGAGACCGAGAAAGATGTCGGCCCCTTCAATTGCCTCGGCCAAAGTGCGCGCCTTCGTCTCACGCGCAAATTCCGCCTTGGTCGCTTCCATGTTGGCATCACGACCGACGAAGATCACCCCTTTCGAGTCGCAGACCAGAATGTTCTCGCGTCGCACGCCAAGATTGCACCACAGGCTGAGGCAGGAAATCGCCGCCGCGCCGGCTCCGGAGCAAACGACCTTGACCTCGGCGATGTCTTTTCCGACCACCTTCAAGGCATTGAGCATCGCCGCTGCCGAAATGATCGCCGTGCCGTGCTGGTCATCATGAAAAACCGGGATCGACATGCGCTCCTTGAGCTTGCGTTCGATGTAGAAGCACTCCGGCGCCTTGATGTCCTCCAGATTGACGCCGCCCAAGGTCGGCTCCAGCGCCGCAATCATCTCGATCAGCTTGTCCGGATCGCTCTCGGCAAGCTCGATATCAAAAACGTCGATGCCGGCGAACTTCTTGAACAGGCAACCCTTGCCCTCCATCACCGGCTTGGCCGCCAGCGGGCCAATGTTGCCCAATCCCAGAACCGCCGTGCCGTTGGTCACCACCCCAACCAGATTGGCGCGCGAGGTGTACAGCGCAGCGTTTTTCTCGTCCTCGACAATCGCCTCGCAGGCATAAGCAACGCCCGGAGAATAGGCCAAGGCCAGATCGCGCTGATTGCTCAAAGCCTTGGTCGGCAAGACAGAAATCTTCCCCGGTGCGGGATTCAAATGATATTCAAGCGCCGCTTTGCGCATTTCTTGGTCAATTGCCATTAAGACTCCAGTAACTGCGTTTTCAAAATCGTCATTCCGGCGAATGCCGGGACGACGGATATCTCAGCGTTTTTTAACCCGGCCGACGAAGACCGATCGCGCGTTCCCGACGCCCCATCAAAACGCCTGTACACGCCCCGATCGCCTGAATCGATTCTCCCGCATCAAGCATATAAATGATGTAAAAAGGACGCGCGCTCCCCGGTTATCCGCCGTGGTAAAACACGCGTACAACAATAATCCACTCTGCGCTATAAGCAAAGCACGATGCGGAACGCTCAGACAGGCCTTGGCTAAGCAAGTGCCCGGGCAATTACGGTAAAATCTTCGCTTCCAAGGTCGATTCCAGCGCCATGCCGGATCATCCGCCCCCAAATTCATTCTGGAAGGAACAAGCACATGAGCACACTGACTGAACAGCTCAAAAAAATGGAAGCCCACAGTTCAATCTTTGAATCGGCCTTGCGTGAATTACCCCTGCCGGTGTGCGCCTCTTTCGGT
>CAZZDF010000504.1:0-1312 GCA_964652915.1 uncultured Propionivibrio sp.
TCATGCGGGCGGCGAATTTCAGGCCTTCGCCGCTGATGGTGATGACTTCGCCGCCACGCCGGTAGGCGCGGATTTCTTTTGCTGTGGCAGCAAGAACAACAGCGGGACGCAGATCTTCGGAATCTTCGTAGTCCTGCAACAAGACATCAAGCGCTTCGTCCTGTTCGGAGGTGATTTCGGCCATGTCGACATAGGCTTCTGCACCGCGATAGCCATGCCGGCGGTCGTAGTCGAGAACGCCTTTGCGCAAGCTGGTATAGGCGGCTTCCTGGTCGGCTTTGAGGATCGTGGTATGAACCCGCAGCCCCCGCGTATAAACGTCCTCAGGGAAGCGTTCGGCGGCGATCTGACGAGCCATTTCGGCGACAAATTCGGCATGGACGGCAAATTCGTTGGTTTCGCGTTTGACGACAAGGGGTTGCTTCAAGGCCTCGTCGTATTGCTCCTGGGAAATGAACCCAAGCTCTTCCATCCGCCTCAATACATATTGCTGGCGCAATGCGGCGCGCTTCGGATTGACTACCGGGTTAAAGGCGGAAGGCGCCTTGGGCAGACCTGCGAGCATTGCTGCTTCGGCGATGGTGAGTTCCTTGAGCGGTTTGCCGAAATAGATCTGCGCGGCAGCTGCAAAGCCGTAGGCGCGCTGGCCGAGAAAGATCTGGTTGATATAGAGCTCGAAAATCTGGTCTTTGCTGAGGTTGTGCTCGATCTTGAAGGCCAGTAGCGCTTCGTAGAGCTTGCGGGTGTAGGTTTTTTCCGAGGAGAGGAAGAAGTTCTTGGCGACTTGTTGCGTAATTGTCGATGCCCCTTGTTTTCTTCCACCCCCGGCAACATTGGTGATTGCGGCGCGGATTACGCCGAGAGCGTCTACACCACCATGCTGGTAGAAGCGCTCGTCCTCGGCAGCGAGAATGGCGTGCTTCATCACCTCCGGAACCGCTTGAATGTGAACCACCGCCCGGCGCTCTTCGCCAAATTCGCCAATAAGAAAGCCGTCTGCGGTATAAACACGCAGAGGGATTTTGGGGCGATAGTCGGTCAGGACGTCGAGTGATGGCAAGTTCGGGTAGGTCAGTGCAAGAACCGCTGCGGCCATTGCAACAGCCATGGCAGCAAGGCCAAGAAGGAAGAACAGAGGGAACAGAAACCAGCGCGATAGGTTAGGCACGTTGCGATCCATAGTAAATGTGCAGGCAATTCGCGGAATTATAAGCGTTGCGGCAATGCCGCGACAGAGAGAAGAAACGCGCAACAAATGCCTAAAAATGGCTTTACATGCCGAATACTTGTTGCTAGCATCTAATGTAGATTA
>CAZZDF010000505.1:0-1291 GCA_964652915.1 uncultured Propionivibrio sp.
GTCTGTGCGGCGCCGGAGTTGATGCGCTCAATGCGGGAATCGACCTGCTGCTGGTTTCCTACGACACGGAGCAGTATTACAAGATCTTCAATTGCCTGCTGGAAGCCGATAAGAACGGCCAGCTTGAACACACCCTGCTTAACGATAGCCAGCGGCGACTAAAGCGCTTGCATGACTCGCTCATTCCCCCGAAGAACCATTACGAAACCTGAACCTTCATCATGGACAAGCATCGCGCGTTGCTACTTCGGAGCTCTGGCACTTTTGCCATACCTCGCCCGACACTACGGGAGTCAGGATGAATACCTGCCCCTCAGAATAGAAAGCGACCACGGTGTCCGGCTGATGCAAAGCCTTGCGAATTGCCGGCCCTGTTTTACCGATATTGACCAGGCCACGCTTGTCTGTCTTGCCTTTGGCCAGTTGGTTCATCTCCGGCAATTCGATTCCGTAATAGCCAGTCTCTTCATTGGCCGGGACAGCAACAATCACCCAGTCGCGCTGCCAATTGTCGGTAAAGATGAAGTTGCGCGGCGGATCGTCCATTACCCAGGTATCGCGAATATTGCTGGAGGCCGTGGCCGGCACGATTTTCTTGCGGTAGGGCGTACGCTCGGCCGTTTCGCGATATTCGGCGAGCAATTTTCCCGCCACATCAAAAACCTGAACAACCGGATGCGGCATCTTTTGATATTGTCCATCCACCCATTCCAGCTGCACTTCGCTGAAAATCTTGCGGATAAGCCGTTCGTCCGAATCGTAGACAAAGCGAGTATGGCTTTCCGCTGGCGTTGCCTGACGGCAATCACCACCGGTCACCTCGGCCAGGGATTGCACGTTGCCCGCTAACGTGTACTGGAAACAACTGGCCGGCCGCGCCTGCAAGCCTTTGCCCTCGTCATCCAGAATCTTGCGTTCGATGGCAAGCAAGCGGCTCTCGGCGTCATAACGGAACTGCTCGACCTCGACAATGGCCAGCTTGCCCAAAACGGGCTGCGACTGAGCTGATTCATCCCCTCCATCAGCGACTGGGAAGCGAAGTGCCCTATCCTCACTCTCGATCCGGCAAAGGTGTTGGCGCCCGGTTTTGTCGCTGTCGAAGTAGACCGACATCCCAGCCTCATCAGCGCGCGCGGTGTGCTGATAGGCTGCCCAATCAACACGATTTAGCCAAACTTCGTCGAGGATAGCCCGCCCCTCTTTCAGAACAGGTTCCGGCAACGCAGCGCCGGCTACAACCCGCTCGCCGTTGATGCCGAGCAAATACTCGCCTGATCCGGCGACTTCGGCC
>CAZZDF010000506.1:0-1287 GCA_964652915.1 uncultured Propionivibrio sp.
GCGGAAAGCCCGGCAAAAAGAAATGGTGCTTGACGCTAAAACCGGGGATACGGTTAAACGGATTAGGCACGATATCCACGCCGCGCGGAAAAGTGCCGAGCAACAAGCGGAATGCAGTAACGTCGTCGGCAAAGCGCGCCCGGATTTCGCGCTCGGCTTCCGGGTGCAACACCAGATCCACGCCCAGCGCCTCGGCCGCCGCCTGGCGCGTGTGATCGTCGGGCGTATTGCCGATGCCGCCAAAACTGAACACCACGTCGCCGGAAGCGAAGGTACGGCGCAAGGTCGCCGCAATACGCGAACGATCGTCCCCCAGATATTCGGCCCAAGACAGCCGTAAGCCCCGCGCTGCCAGTATCCGGACGACCTTGGTGAAATGCTGGTCGATGCGCTTACCCGAGAGAATCTCGTCGCCAATGATGATTGCGCCAAAGTTCATATCTGCTCCACAGAGTTCTGCTGATCGTTAAGGCCGTGATTCAAACCACAACGAGCACAACGACACAACGAAAATACCTATCTATCTTTCTCTGAATTCAACCGCCTGAGCCAATCCCTCTTTGTTATCGCGTTGTGCTCGTTGTGGTTAATCGCTTTTTTCATCACTACCCACAGCACCTTGCCGCAAACCGCGCAACGCTTCAAGGCAATAATGCACATAAGCAAGCGCCGCCAGCGACGGAGCGAGCAAGCCGATAAACGGAACATAGGCCAGCAAGGCCATGAGCAGCCCCAGACCGAGCAACGGGAAACCTTGAGTACGCCGGATGCTGCGCCACTCGGCATCGGTCGCATGAACGGCCAGCGCATCGTAAGCAAAGGTACGGCGATTGAGCCAGGCCATCCAGAACAGCGGCAAGACAAGGCCCATGCCGGGTACCAGCCAGAGCGGCAGCGTCAGCAACCACCCCATCACGAAAAGCACCGCCGCCCAGCCGCTGTTCCACAACGAGGCGGAAAAACTGTCGCCCCCCCGGCGCTCCAGCTCACCATAATCGGCTTGCGAAACCTCGCCCAACAGCAGGGGCAGAACAAAAACTGCGGTCAGGAAGATGGCCACCAGATAACTGGCTGCCAGAATCAGCAGCCATCCGCCAAGCGCCGCCAAAACATGCGCCAGCCAGACAGCCCCCCAGGCGACGACCCAGCTGATCGGCGGCTGCTCGACAAAAACGGCAATCAGACGATCAAGCAAGACTATCGAAAGCCCCACCATGAGCAACATGGCAACCAGCACCGGCCCCAGCAGATAGAGCCACACCCGCCCGCGCGCCAGCGAACCGAAAC
>CAZZDF010000507.1:0-1281 GCA_964652915.1 uncultured Propionivibrio sp.
TGGAGATTGAAGAGGTCGCTCGGACTACGCCGGAGAAGATTCTTACCGTTCTGGTCGACCCACTCGACGGGTTGAGTGATGCGCAGGCCAGCGAGTTGGCCGTCGGTATCGGTGTGCCGGACGCTTCGCTCGATCGGATGGTGGCGGCGCTCAAAGGGCTTTACGCCTGCTATATGGGCAGTGATGCGGCGTTGACGGAAATCAATCCGTTGATTCTTGATGGTGATGGCGATATCAAGGCGCTCGACGCCAAATTTGTCTTTGATGCCAATGCGCTCTATCGCATTCCGGAGATTGTTGCTTATCGTGATGACAGTGAGGAAGATCCGAACGAGGTGGAGGCTTCCGCCAATGGGCTGTCGTACATCTCGCTGAACGGTAATATCGGTTGTCTGGTCAATGGCGCCGGGCTGGCTATGGCGACCATGGATACGATCAAGCTGTTCGGCGCGGAGCCGGCGAATTTCCTTGATGTCGGTGGCGGCGCGACGACCGAGAAGGTGACGGCGGCGTTCAAGCTGATGGTTCGTAATCCCAAGGTCAAAGGCATCTTGGTCAACATCTTCGGTGGGATCATGAAGTGCGACACGATTGCCAACGGTGTGGTGGCCGCCGTGCGCGAGACGCAGCTTAACGTCCCCTTGGTGGTGCGCATGAAAGGTACCAATGAAGAATTGGGCAAGCAATTGCTGAAGGATTCCGGTTTGCCGATCATTTCGGCCGACACGATGTCGGACGCCGCTGCCCGGATTGTCGAAGCGATCAAGTAAAAGTAGCCAGGAGCCAAGGAAGCGCCATGTCGATTTTGATCAACAAAGATACCAAAGTCATTACGCAGGGGATTACCGGGAAAACCGGCAGCTTTCACACGGAGCGCTGCCTGGAATACGCCAATGGCAAGAACTGTTTTGTTGCCGGGGTGAATCCGCACAGATCCGGCGAGTCGATTTTTGGCGTGCCGATATACGCGACCGTCCAAGAGGCGGCCGCGCAATTGGGGGCGACGGTTTCTGTGGTTTACGTGCCGCCGCCCGGTGCGGCGGCCGCGATTTGGGAAGCGGTTGAGGCCGATCTTGATCTGGTGGTATGTATCACCGAAGGTATTCCGGTGCGCGACATGCTGGAGTTGCGTAACCGCATGCGCCGCAAGGTGGCTGCGGGCGGCAAGGAGACCTTGCTGCTCGGGCCAAACTGCCCGGGCTTGATTACGCCCGACGAAATCAAGATTGGCATCATGCCCGGACATATTCATCGCAAAGGGCGCATCGGTGTCGTCTCGCG
>CAZZDF010000508.1:0-1269 GCA_964652915.1 uncultured Propionivibrio sp.
CGACGCTGGTCGTGCGCGGTGCGGAGTCCGATCTGCTCAGCCGCGAAACGGCGCGGGCTATGACCCAGTGTGGGCCGCGACCGGAACTCGTTGAAGTGCCGGGCGTCGGGCACGCGCCGATGTTCATGGATGAGGCGCAGATTGCTATTGCGCGGCGGTTTTTCTCTTGTTGATTCGGGTTGTCGAAAGGCGTTGCTTTGAGATCCTCGTCAAATGGTGATTTGCCGCTATTGGTTCGGGCGAGCAAGTATTGATGAGGCTTTTCAGGCAATCGATGCGATGGTGTGCGAGCCGGATCGGTTTTAATATTTCCATCGCGGATCAGCGGGGTGATAATACGCAAGCGGCATGACATCTGCCGATAGATGCATCGGGTTCGTCAATCACTCAGCGGATAAGGAGTTACTGATGCGATTTAAGCAAATTGCCGTGCCGGTTCGCGTCCTTTGCTTTAGTGCCGCGGTTACGCTCGGCTTGTTTGGAATGCCGGTGATCGAGGCTCAGGCAGCTAAGCCGGAAGTCGTCATTCTCGCTACGGGCGGGACCATCGCCGGTACCGGCACAGATGTGACCAACAGTGCGACCTATCAGGCCGCTAAAGTACCTATCGACAAACTGATCGCCGGTATTCCGCAACTGGCCCAAATCGCCAATGTGCGCGGCGAGCAGGTATTGCAGGTGGCTTCCGAGAGTTTTCGCAATGACGACCTATTGACGCTCGGTAGGCGGGTGTCGCAGCTTCTCAAGCAGAGTGACGTTGACGGCGTGGTGATTACCCATGGCACCGACATCGCCGAAGAGACCGCCTACTTTTTGAACCTTGTCGTCAAGAGTGACAAGCCGATTGTCGTCGTCGCATCCATGCGCCCAGGTACTTCCATGTCGGCGGACGGAACACTCAATCTCTATAACGCCGTTTCCGTTGCGGGCAGCGGGGATGCGCGTGGCAGGGGCGCGCTGGTGGTGATGAATGACACGATTCACAGCGGGCGTGATGTCAGCAAAATGATCAATGTGCGCCCTGATGCCTTTCAAAGTCCGTGGGGCGCTCTGGGGATGATCGTCGAAGGCAGGAACTACTGGTTCCGCTTGCTCGACAAGCGCCATACAGTGAATTCCGAGTTCGATATCGACAAGATCAGCGCGCTGCCGCTGGTTGAAATCGCCTATGCCGGCAGCAACGTCAATGACACGGCCTATCGCGCTTTTGCCGGTGCCGGCGCCAAGGCGATTATTCATGCCGGTCCGGGCAACGGTTCTGTCGCCGGT
>CAZZDF010000509.1:0-1267 GCA_964652915.1 uncultured Propionivibrio sp.
CAGGACCCGCGCGTCATCAAGGCGGTCATCCCCGGCGTTATCGAGAGCATTGCCAAACCCGTCGGCGCCAAGGTCGCCCAAGGCGAAACGCTGATGATTCTGGAAGCCATGAAAATGCGCAACCGGGTCAAAGCGCACCAAGGCGGCTGCGTCAAAGCCATCCATGTCGCCGCCGGCGAAAAAGTGACCAAAGGGCAGTTGCTGATCGAAATCGAATAAGCCGCATCGAAGAATCTGGCAAACCGCCAAAGCACGCCGTTTGTGGCCGATAATGTCACAAACGGCGTTTTCTTGTGCAGTCGTCACGCCACGGCACGTATCGGCAAAACGAAAAAGGGAATCCAACTTGGCCTGGCTTATCACCAAATATTTTCTGACCGCCACGGTGGTCGTTCTGGTCTCGGAAGTCGCCAAGCGCAGCGACAAGCTCGGTGGTCTGATCGCGGCGCTGCCGCTGGTGACCGTACTCACCCTCATCTGGCTTTACGTTGAGCAGCAACCGCAGGAAAAAATCGCCAACCACGCGTGGTACACCTTCTGGTACGTCGTCCCCACACTGCCCATGTTTCTGGTATTTCCCGCCTTGCTACCGCGCATCGGTTTCTGGCCAACGCTTCTGGCCAGCATTGCCATCACCATCGTGTGTTTTGTTCTCTTCGCCCTCGCCGCGCGGAAGTTTGGAATTGAGCTGCTCTAGCACGCGGACATAGTTCCCTCTATCGTTTCGAGTGCGACTTTCCTAGCCAATCAACGATACAAGTCCCGTCAACTGGTTTCCGGCGGACAATCAAACTACACTGATGAATCGCCAGCACCGAGCTGGTGATCACAAGGAGAAAAGTCATGGGCAAATCAAAGGAGTCAAGCAAGGAAGCAAAAAAACAACCCGCCAAAACGCCCAAAGAGAAGAAAGCTGCAAAACAGGCCAAGAAGCATAGCTCCGATAGCACACCAATCATCGTGCGCTAACTCTTACAAAACAGCCCCGACATTCGGGGCTGTTTTGTAAGAGATCAGATTGAACAAAGCTGGGAAAAATCGTTCGGCGATGCCAACCTACACGTGTGCAAATGAAATCTGCACACCCTAAGAAAGCTTCGAACAACAGCAGCTCGTCTTCGTGTTGCCAATGATCTAGAAGCGAAAATAGAGACATTAGTACCCCATGGCTGCAAGCCAATAAAAACGGCGTTCTTCACGCAATCCATCGCAAAGAACGCCGATTCATGCGGCTTTCAGACCCTTTACTCGGCGACGACCACCTTGG
>CAZZDF010000510.1:0-1257 GCA_964652915.1 uncultured Propionivibrio sp.
ACGTGCGCGTTCTGGAAGCGGGCGAGCGCTTGTTCGCCGTAGAGCCGTTTGATGCCACCAAAACGTCGTGCCAGATCGGCTGTCGGTTCGCTGCTTTGCTCGCTCATCAAGCCTCAAGCGTGCGCCGGATGACGCGGTTGAACGGCTCGATCCATTCGGGCGAGAACTGGTTGTCGCAGGCGTTGATTTCGGCAATGGCACGCAACACCGAGCGGTTCTTGCCGCGATTGATGTGCTTGAGCATCACCGCTTCGAAGGCGTCTACGATGGCCAGAATTTTCGCGCCATCGCAAATCTGCTTGCCGGCAAGGCCTTTCGGATAGCCCGCGCCGTCCGGCATTTCGTGGTGCTGTGCGACCATTTCGGTGGCATCTGCCCAGCCGTCCATGCGTGAGAGGATGCCGGCCGCAAAATTCGGGTGCGTGCGCAGGATGTTCTTTTCGTCCGGTGTCATGGGGTCGACTTTTAGCCAGACGGACTCCGGCAGAAACATCATGCCGATATCGTGGATGTAAACGGCGGCTTCAAGCTGGAGCGGGTCGACTGGCTTGCCCATGATCTCGTTGGTTTCCATCGAGAGACGTAGCAGACGCATGGTGCGGCCCTTGAAGAGCAGCGAGCGGGATTCCAGCTGATAGGCCAGGGTGCGGAAGAAGCGCAGATCCTCGGCGGCTTGCGATTTGGAGCGGCTTGAGGCGGTGGAGGAACGTCCGCGAATGGCGTTCGATGCTTCGGCCGCGGGGCGGAAACCGGTCACGTTTTCGATCAGTTGGCAAGCGCTGTCGTCCATGTCGGCCGCTTCAGCCGCCGCGAGCTTGTCAAGCCCTTCGATCAGTGGCGCCAGATGGAGCGGTTCGAGCGATCTTCCTGAAACGAGGCAGTCTGCGGCCAACTCCAGGCGGTCGAGTGCCAGCAATACGGTTTCGGCGAGAATGTCGCTGAAACCGATTTCGTCATTACGAAAGCGCGCAAGAATCGTCTCGATCGGATGGGCGATGGCAACGGCCAACTCGACTTTACAGAGTGCCGCATCGCCTTTGATATTGTGGATCGAGCGAAACAGACTGCTGATGACTTCGCGGTCGTCGGGAGCGGTTTTCAGGCGGGCAATATCACGCTCGACATTGGGGGCGTGATCCGCGAGTGCTTCTACAAACTCTTCCAGAGCCACTTTGTCAGTAATCACAGATGCAAGGACCGCCTGAATATCCATCATTGCCCTCCGGTGCGTTCTTATCTGCGCAAGTTTAGCTGAAA
>CAZZDF010000511.1:0-1252 GCA_964652915.1 uncultured Propionivibrio sp.
AAACGCCCGAAAAGATGGGAATTCCGGAAGGAACAGCGCCAACGAGGGCGATACCGAGGCCTTCGAGGTCAAAGAGGTAGGCAGCCAGAATGGCCAGCGCCGAAACAGCCAGCGCACCGGGAATGCGCGGCATGAAGCGGGTCACCGCAACGAAAACCAGAATCAGTAAGCCGCCGAACGCCAGCGTTGGCCAATGAGTTTGCGGCAAGCGCTCGATAACGCTGGAAATCAGGGGGAAGAATTCCTCTCCCTGCGTTTTGATGCCAAAAACCTTGCCGAGTTGCGTGGCAATCAACAGAAGCGATGCGCCGTTGAGATAGCCGATCAATACTGGTCGCGACAACAGGTCGGCAATAATCCCCAGTTTGAGTTGTGCGGCGATGATCAGGACAACGCCGGACAAGACCGCCAATTCGGCGGCCAGCAGCGCGATGCGCGCGGGGTTTTCGCCGGCCAGCGGCAGGATGACTGAACCGGCCAGCAGGCCGATGGCCGCGTCGGGGCCGGCAATCACATGACGCGAACTGGAAAACACCGCGTAGCCGAGGCAGGCCATGAGTGCTGCGTAAATGCCGGTGATCGGCGGCAGATGCATCAACTCGGCGTAGGCCAGCACCGATGGAATCATCACGATGCATGCCGTCAGGCCGGCGATGGCGTCCTTCTCCAGCCACTTGAACGGGTAGTGCCGCAAAACGGAAAGCAGCGGAACGACCCCGTCGATTCCCCGCGAACTGTTGCCGTTCGTCATTCTGGCTGTCTCCGCGAATTGACTGTGCTTGTTTAGCCCACCTTAAAGCGCTTCGCTACCGGCTAATGCCTTGCTTCGATTATCAGTCGCCGCAACGGGCAGAGCAAGAAGCACGATGCCGCTGACCGGCTTTCGCTACGCGCCTTTCTTCCCCAGCCCCATTTTGCTCAACCAGCGCCGGTAGGCTGTTGATGTCCGGTCCGCGGCGAAATGCGCGTCCGCCTCTAGGTCCAGCGGCAATTCGACCGGTTGTTGATGCTCGACGATGGCGCGGTCCTCGGCAAATATCTGGGCATTGAAGGCATACACCTCGTCCACCGAACCGGTCTGGCCGAAATTGCGGGCAAGCGGTACAAACAGGCGCGTTTGGGTCGCGGAGACCGGAGAGGCCGTATTCAATATCCAGAGCTTGCCATTTTCCGGAAAGTGGACCGTCAGCCGCGCCGTAAATGGCGGGTAGATTTCAAACACCCGCAACCATTGGAAGCCTTTGGGCGCCAG
>CAZZDF010000512.1:0-1249 GCA_964652915.1 uncultured Propionivibrio sp.
AAGTCAAATCCAGACTCCCTGTCTTGATAACGCCGGTTCCTGCAATACCACCAGACCCCGCTTTAAGCGCTACCACTCCAGTGGGATCACCATCCATACTCGAAGTAATCGCAGTATTCACTGCCATCGTCCCTGCGGCCTCGAGCTTGATCGTTGCGGAAGGAAATGACCCTGAACTCGCATCCACCGGCTGCGCGACCGTCAAATCACCTGTTGTAGTCTTGACGCTCACATACCCCTGATTTTCTCCGGTGATTATTCCGTTGACGCCACCTGCGCTGCCAATAATCAACGACTGATCATTAGAAAAAGACAGATTGGCAGTTCCCGGTCCAGGCGTCTGCATGTCTGCAGAAAAAGTATTGACCTTGTTTGGCGCACCATTCAACGAAACATTCGCCGGCGAAACGATAGCCAGTTTATCGGTTGTAATCACACCGGACACAGACTGCATAATGCCACCTGATCCGGCTTCCAACTTCAGTGCTCCTGCGGCATTCGTGATAGGCGCATAAATATTAATGCCATTGGATGCTTGAAGTGTAAGTTGACTCGGCTTGGTCCAAACAATACCGCTATTGACTTCGATAAGGCCAGTACCACTGGTATTAACGGAACCATAAGAACCACTGCTTTGAGTCACCGTCACATCAGTTCCGGATCCACCCGTATCCAACGCGGCCACGAGAGCCGAAGCACCACCCGCGTCAATATTTAAGTCGTCTGGATCGATCAACCATAAACCAGCCTTCCCGTAATCAGCAGACGCGTCAACCCTTACTCCTGAAAAGTCGATACGCCGTTTACCCGACGTTTCAACAAATCCGCCATCACCACCTTGCGCTCCTCCTTTGGCGCTGATGTTCCCCGCCACCTGAGCAGTTTCGTCAGCCCAAACAACGATCTTTCCTCCCTTTCCCTGTTCAATCGCATCGGCTGTCAGCACAACATCCTTGCCCAGATTACTCGTTATCGCATTCTGAACATTGACATTCTCACCCTGATAATCCCCACCAACCAAAATGGTGCCGCCGCCTTGCGTTCCGCTAGCGTCAATGCTGGCCTGATCAGTTAGCGCCACCCTGTTGCCAAGAACATGGACTTCCCCGCCCTGTGAGCCAGTCGCGTCAATACGCCCCGCGCCCTCAACATAGGCATCCTGCGTCGCCTTGAGAAAAACACGCCCGCCTTCACTCGTCACGCTGCTGGCCGAGAGCCGGCCACCATGCTTGACAATGGCGCCAACCAT
>CAZZDF010000513.1:0-1247 GCA_964652915.1 uncultured Propionivibrio sp.
TTCTTCGAAATGCCGGAACTGCTCAAGGAAGAGTATCCGGAGCTTTACACGCTATTCTGTAACTTCTACCGTCAAGACCCATAAGTGCGGTAGCAAATACTACCCCCGCCGAAAAGTCGCCAAGGGTGCAATGGTTTCGCCAAGTAAAGCATGAAGTGGCACCGCAGCATAGCCAGCTCGCACCAAGTTGCGCCTTCATGCTGTTTGGGTGGATACTAAAAGTCTGGCTTCAGCCAATTCCAACCATTGGCCATTCACATAAAAAGCCGTCATTCTAGGGCTGCCCGCAAGGGCAGAATCTGTAATCCATGGATGCTCAACCGTGCGTTCTGGATTCCGGCGTACGCCGGAATGACTAACTGACGTTTGTTGCCAATCAAATGAGCAAAGAAGTACAACAGTATGATGAAACACCTGTTCGGGGTTGCCATGTTTAAACCAAATTCGTTAAGCGCCCTCGCCAAGGTTCCGGGCCAAATGGTGTTGGCTTCACGTTGAGGTTCGAATGGCATCAATTTTTGTCCGGTCGCTGGCTCTCCTCTTGTCAGTCTTGTTATTTGGCTTGGCTTACCACGAGCCAAGCATGGGTACGGTCGGATTTCTAGGCGGCTCCTTCTTCCTGTCGCTCTTCATAGCCGCGTTTTTTGAGCAAAAGTTCTTTTATCTCTGCATGGGGGCACTGTTTTTTTATCCGCCGTTATTTGGCATATTTACGGGTACTGTTTTTGGCTTCGGCAAAGCTAGCACCAACAAGGTTCTTGCTGAAGACCCGTCCGCTTTTTGGACAACTATGGCGCTTTGGCTGATCGCCTCTATCGCGCTTCTCGCGTATGGCATTTATAAAGCAGTTCGCAAAGACTATTCCTCCTAGTCCGGCGCCCAAAACTATTGCCCGCTTGCCCCCCGTCAGAGCACCTTCCCCGGATTCATCAACCCTTGCGGATCGAGCGCGCGTTTGACGCTGCGCATCATGTCCATTTCCAGCGGGCTCTTGTAGCGCAACAGTTCGCCGCGCTTGAGCTGGCCGATGCCGTGTTCGGCGCTGATGCTGCCGCCGAACTGATGCACGAAATCATGCACGAGCAAGTCAACCTGCGGCTGCACGGCAATGAAGGCGGCGTTCTCGCCAGCTTCCGGTTTCGATTGGTTGTAATGCAGATTACCGTCGCCGACATGGCCGAAAGCGACGATACGGATGCCGGGGAAGGCTTCCTGCAAGGCCGCATCGGTTCGTTCGACAAACTCGC
>CAZZDF010000514.1:0-1235 GCA_964652915.1 uncultured Propionivibrio sp.
TGCCGAAATGCAATTTGTACTGCCAGACCTGCGCCTCGCCAGTGCGGAGATTTTCGTGCTGGCCATGACCTGTCTGATCATGATCGTTGACTTGTTCGTCAAGGACATGAAACGCACGGTGACGTTCGCCTTGACTCAGCTTACGCTGCTTGGAGCGGCGCTCATTACGGTTTCGCTGAGTAGCGGAGAGGTTACCTACACCTTCAGCAACATGTATGTCAGTGATTTGATGGCCGACGTACTGAAGTTGCTGCTTTACATCACGGTGATGGTCGTGTTGTCTTATTCGCGAGGCTATGTTCTGGATCGCCCGCAGATGGCCCGATCCGAGTATTACACGCTGGCACTGTTTGCCACCCTCGGCATGATGGTGATGATCTCGGCCAATCACTTTTTGACCGTTTATATCGGCATCGAGCTGTTGTCGTTGTCGCTCTATGCCATGGTGGCCCTGAACCGCGATTCGGTTACGGCAACGGAAGCGGCAATGAAGTATTTCGTGCTTGGCGCGCTGGCTTCGGGATTGCTGCTCTACGGGATGTCGATGATTTATGGAGCGACCGGTACGCTGGACATTTCTGCGGTTGCCGAGTCGCTTTTCTCGCGCCAGGCTGACCGGACAATCCTTGGCTTTGGCATCGTTTTCCTGATCTGCGGCATTGGTTTCAAGCTCGGTGTGGTGCCTTTCCACATGTGGATTCCCGACGTTTATCACGGCGCGCCGACCTCGGTGGCGTTGTTTATCGCCAGCGCGCCGAAGCTGGCGGCGTTTGCCATTGTTATCCGCATGCTGGTCAGCGGCTTGCTCGTTGCGGCGCCAGAATGGCAGTCGATGCTGCTCATTTTGTCGGTACTGTCGATGGCGGTCGGTAATTTTGCGGCCATCGCGCAAACCAACCTGAAGCGCATGCTCGCCTATTCGGCTATTTCGCATATGGGTTTCATGTTGCTTGGTCTGGCCTCCGGTATTGTTGGCGGCGGGACGCGTGTCGAGCTCTACAACGCCTATAGCGCTTCGATGTTTTATGTCGTGACCTATGTGCTGACCAGTGCGGGCGCCTTCGGGATGATCCTGTTGCTTGCCCGGGCGGGTTTTGAGTCCGACGAAATCAAGGATTTTTCCGGTCTGAACAAGCGTAACCCGTGGTTTGCTGCGGCCATGATGATGATGATGTTTTCGATGGCCGGTATTCCTTTCTTCGTTGGCTTTTTTGCCAAGTTCTCCGTGCTGGCTT
>CAZZDF010000515.1:0-1218 GCA_964652915.1 uncultured Propionivibrio sp.
TCATGAAGACGCCTCCGGCGACCATTCTGATCAAGAAGGCCGCAGGAATTCAGAAAGGTAGTCCGAAGCCTCACGTTGATAAGGTCGGGAAGCTGACCCGCGCTCAATGCGAAGCTATTGCAACGCAGAAGATGCCTGACCTGACCGCTGCCGATATGGACGCGGCTGTTCGGACGATCGCTGGTAGCGCCCGTTCGATGGGCATCACCGTGGAGGGCCTCTGAGATGGCAAAGCTTAGCAAGCGCCAAAAGGCAATGCAGGGCAAGATCGATCGCAGCAAGAACTACGCCGTTGCTGAAGCGTTGAAACTGGCGAAGGAATTCGCAACCGCAAAATTTGATGAATCGATTGACGTTGCAGTGAGCCTTGGTATTGATCCGCGCAAATCGGATCAGCTGGTTCGTGGTTCTGTTGTTTTGCCGGCTGGTACCGGCAAGTCGGTTCGTGTCGCAGTGTTCGCGCAGGGCGAAAAGGCTGAAGCGGCGAAGGCTGCCGGTGCTGATATCGTTGGTTTCGACGATCTTGCCGCGGATATCAAGGCCGGAAACATCAATTTTGACGTGGTTATTGCCACGCCGGATGCGATGCGTATCGTCGGACAACTTGGTCAGATTCTCGGCCCGCGCGGGCTGATGCCCAATCCGAAGGTTGGTACCGTGACGATGGATGTGACTACGGCGGTTGGTAACGCCAAAGCCGGCCAGGTTCAGTATCGTACCGACAAGGGCGGTATCGTACATAGCACCATCGGCCGCGCGTCTTTCGATGCTGAGAAACTTGAGATCAACCTGAAAGCCCTGATCGAAGCGCTGACGAAAGCCAAGCCGGCGAGTTCAAAAGGCCAGTACCTCAAGAAGATTGCGGTCTCCAGCACGATGGGCCCTGGCGTAAGAGTTGATTCGTCTTCGTTGCAGTAATAAGCATTACGCGGCCGATGCGTTTTTGTATCGGCCGAGAAAAGAACTTTGGGCTGCCGGCGGGAGTAATCGTCGGCAGATCGTCAAAGACCGCAGGTGCCGAAGGATTTAGGTTCCAAGGCTTAAGTGCGTAGCGGCCTGCGTAGACGGTGAGCCCCGAACAAGGATTTTTCGACAGCGCGATTAGCGGCTGTCGGTTCTCCTGGTTCAGGTCGCCGTGGGTGCAATGTGTCCAGTCGGGCATGTTGTGTGTTGACTTGATAGGAGGTAGGACCCATGGGTCTCAATCTTGATGACAAA
>CAZZDF010000516.1:0-1213 GCA_964652915.1 uncultured Propionivibrio sp.
GAGACTTCCGGGTTGGAGACGACAATCGCTTCGTCGGCAAAGGTCAGGGCCATGACGGCGCCGTGCTCGATACCGGCGGGCGAATCGCAGACCACGTAGTCAAAGCCCATGTGCTCGAGTTCCTTGAGCACCTTCTCGATGCCGTCTTCGGTCAGCGCGTCCTTGTCGCGGGTCTGCGAGGCCGGCAGGATATAAAGGTTGTCGTTGCCGCAGTGCTTGTCCTTGATCAGCGCCTGCGTCAGCGTGGCTTCGCCGTTGAGCACGTTGACCAGGTCATAAACGACGCGGCGCTCGCAGCCCATGATCAGGTCGAGGTTGCGCAGGCCGACGTCAAAGTCGATGACTGCAGTCTTGTAGCCGCGCAGTGCGAGGCCTGACGAAAAACTGGCGCTGGTCGTGGTTTTGCCCACGCCGCCCTTACCGGAAGTTACGACAACGATACGAGTCACGGATGTTTCTCCGTCAAAAAAATGGCAATTTTACCTGTGGATCGGGTTTCCTGCTGCGTGCGAGGAGAATGAAAGCGTCAATCGGTTTTCAGGGCCGCAATAATCAGGCGGTTGGTTTCGCCTTCGGCTTCGGAAAGCTGCACCTGAACCGGCTGGCCACCGAGTTGGTTCGGGATTCCTGCTTCGAAAGTCCGGTAAACACCGGCGATGGAAACCAGTTCGGCTTCAAAGCGCGTGGTAAAGATGCGTGCCTTGTTGTCGCCGCAGGCGCCGGCCAGAGCACGGCCGCGCAAGGGGGCGTAGATATGGATGCTGCCGTCGGCAATGACTTCGGCGCCGGCATTGACCGCGGCCAAAACGACCAGATCGCCGCCACGGGCATACGCTTGTTGTCCAGAGCGCAAGGGGCGGTCGATGACCAGTGTGGCGATCGGTGCCGGTGCGCTTGGGGGTGCGGGCTCGGGTTCGGGCGGCACTGCTTCCGGTATCGGCTCGGGAGGCTCGGTGGAAACGGTCACCGTTGCGGCTTCTTCAACGTTTCTGCTCGGGCGCTTGATCGGTGCAAAGCTTGCCAGCCCGGCGGAAGCAGCGCTTTCGCGCAGCGTTTCGTCGCCGCCGCGTACGCCAATAATGCGTAGGCCATGCTTGCTAAACAGGGCCAGCAAGGCCGGCCAGTCGATGCTTTCCGGGATGTTGGCCGGGTCAAGCAGATCCAGTTCCAGCACGGCGGCATCTCCGTCAAAAAACGCATCGTCGCCAAACAG
>CAZZDF010000517.1:0-1200 GCA_964652915.1 uncultured Propionivibrio sp.
GTGCAACAGATCCTTGTGAAGACACGGCCACCTCCTTGACGTCAGATAATTAACTTACCCCTAAGGGCTTCCCGATTGATCATAGCATTACTTCTCGCGGGGTTTAAGCATGTTGCACAGATATTCTTAGCGCCGGCATTTCACTGCAAAGAAATCCAACAAGACGCCAAACATCAAGCTTCCGTAAGTTCCCACTTCCTGAAAATCAATGCGCAACGACACCGGCAGAAATAATCTCCTGATAACGACCGGACTTCTTCAAAGCCTGCAGTCCCTCGTCAAACTTCTCTGACAAATACTTACCCTTGGGCGATTTTTTTGAAAACAGGATGTAGTACTCATCGATTTCGACCGGTTTGGGATGATTGGTGAAGCGCGCAGCCTCTTCCGGACTGAACAACTTGCGTATGGTCATATAACCCACACGTTTTGAGGTCTGAAATACGTCGATCCGCCCAACCAGCATCTTTTTGAAGTTAAGTTCCTCCAGAGGCACCACCTCTGCCGCAATCCCGTTTTCGGCATAAGTTTTTTCCTGCTTGTAGCCGAGGGTCACACCAACCCGGTATTTTTTGAGATCCTGCAGGTCGTTCCAGTCAAACGCAGTGGTTTTGAGGTGGAAATAAACGCCTTCGTCCTTGATGATCGACTGCTTCGGAATATAGAAAGCCGCGTCGCGCTCTTCGGTCTTGTTCCACGGGAAAGTGCCGTCGTAATTCCCCGTCTCGACATTCATGTAGCTCCTCTTCCACGGAAAATAACGATAAACCACGTCAATCCCGACAAGCTTGAAGGCTTCGCTGACCACCTGCTCAAGCATTTTTCCGTTGGGATCGTTTTCCGACGTAAAGGGAGCCCACTCGCCGATCGCCAGCCTGGCCGTTTCATTAGCCAGCGCTGACTGGCAGGTCAAAGCAAACAAGAGGGACCACAACAAGCGTTTCATTTTCGCCCCTGGCTTCGTCAAGAAACGATCAAGCGACAAGGATAAACACTTTATGGCGCAGCGCACAACACAACATAAACAAAGAGCGCCGGTTTGAAGCCCGGCGCTCTTTTGGCAATAAATTGCCGAGTTACTCGATTAGTGGCAGAAACCGATCAAACGTTACCGGCAAAAATGCTCGGATAACGCGCGAGGAACGCCGCGCAGTGCTGCAGTTCGCGCGCATCGAGGCACTCGCCGATCTTGTGCGTGTT
>CAZZDF010000518.1:0-1167 GCA_964652915.1 uncultured Propionivibrio sp.
CGAAAACGGGGATTATAAAGAGTTATCTCGTCGCTTGCCGCACCCTTGCAACAGGCATCTCCATGCCCAGCGCAACACCAAGCCAGAGCAAGACCAGCAGCGCAGCGACCAGCCAAACGGACAGTGCCCCCGAGAATTTAAGCAGCAGTCCGCCCAGCAAACCGCCAACAAATAGTCCGAGCGATTGCGTCGTGTTGTAAATTCCCAGCGCCGCGCCCTTGGCGTAATGAGGCGCAACCCGCGAAATCAGCGACGGTTGTATCGCTTCAAGGACATTGAAAGCGACAAAAAACAGCGACAACCAGAGAAACAGGGCGTAACGTCCATGCGCCAAAAACCCGAAGCCGAGTTGGACCAGAAACAGGAGAACGATCGCCCCGTTGAACACCCATTTCATTCTTCCATACTTTTCGGCAGCCAGAATGGCCGGCACCATGACGACCAGGGACAACAGCACCGCCGGCAAATAGACCTTCCAGTGCTCATCGACTGACAACGCGCCACTGCCGATCAGTGCCGACGGCACGACAATCCACATGGCTGTTTGCACCAGATGCAAAACGAACACGCCAAAATTCATCCGCAGCAGCTGGCGATTGCCGAGCACCACCAGGAAACTCTTCCAGCCGGGCTGACGGGGAATCGCCGGGGCCGCAGGCACCACTTTCAGCACCACATGGATAGCCATCAAAGAAAGAGCCCCGGTCAACCAGAAAATTCCTGACATGCCAATAACGGCATACAGGACGGGCGCACCCACCATCGACAAGGCAAAGACCAGGGCAATTGACGAACCGATCATCGCCATCACCTTGGTCTGGTGCTGTTCACGCGTAAGATCGGCGGCCAGCGCCGTAACTGCCGCGGAAATCGCTCCGGCACCTTGCAACATACGTCCGGCGATAATGCCGTAAATGTCATGCGACAGCGCGGCGACAAAACTGCCGGCCGCAAACAGGAGCAGGCCGAAAACAATCACCGGCTTGCGCCCGAAACGATCAGACGCGGCGCCATAAGCAATCTGCAAGAAGGTCTGCGTCAGCCCATAAGCCCCCAGCGCCAAACCCACCAGCGCGAAATCGTGTCCCGAGGGCAAGTGTCTGGCATGGATCGAAAACACCGGCATGATCAGGAACAGCCCGAACATGCGCAAGGCGAAAACACTGG
>CAZZDF010000519.1:0-1153 GCA_964652915.1 uncultured Propionivibrio sp.
GGCGTTTTGCGGGGACGGACATTGAGCAACAGATCTTCGATGCGATTGTCGAGCAAGCGATTGAACACGGACTGATTGGCGGACGGGTCTTTTACAGTGACAGCACGCACCTGAAGGCGAACGCCAACAAGAACCGGCACGATCTGCACCAGGTGAGCCAGACGCCTGTGGCCTATCTATCGGAGTTGAACGCGGCTATTGAGGCAGATCGGGAGGCTCACGACAAGAAGCCGTTGCGCAAGAAAGACGAAGAGGAAGCTCCGCTCAAGGAGATCAAGGTCAGCCGAACGGACCCGGAGGCCGGCTACATGGTTCGTGACGGCAAGCCGACCGGTTTCTTTTACCTGGATCACCGTACCGTCGATGGCGCACATGCGCTGATCACCGACATTCACGTCACGCCGGCCAATATTCACGACAGTGTTCCCTACCTTGGGCGTCTGGATCGTATGCGCGAGCGTTTTGGTTTTGAGGTGGCGGCGGCCGGTCTGGATGCGGGGTACTTCACGCCAGCGATTTGCAAAGGACTGGAAGAACGCGGGATTTATGGAGTGATCGGCTATCGGCGGCCGACGCATCGTGAAGGGTATTTCTACAAGCGCGAATTCGTCTATGACCGGGAACGCGATGCCTATGTGTGTCCAGCGGGTGAGTTTCTGGCTTATCGGACGACGAATCGGCTGGGTTACCGGGAATATGCTTCATCTTCCGGACAATGCCGCGATTGCCCGATACGCAGTCAGTGCACGCAAAGTGCGAACGCGATCAAGGTGGTGACGCGCCATGTATGGGAAGATTTCAAGGAGGCCGTTGCGGCGCATCGCCTGACGGCGACGGGCAAGGCGATCTACAAACGACGCAAGGAAACCGTGGAACGCAGCTTTGCCGATGCCAAGGAATTGCACGGGCATCGTTATGCCCGTTATCGCGGGCTTGCCAAAGTCCGTGCCCAATGCCTACTGGCCGGGGCCTGCCAGAACATGAAGAAGATCGCCCGCCTGCTGGCGCGGGCTTTATTGCGCTTCTTGAACCCTCGGGCGCAGGCCACAAGCTCGTACTTCGCTTTCTTAAGCTTTTTGCGCTCGATTCGACTGAAATTTCTTCTGCATCACTTCTTCCCTCTCTTCGCCACCTCTACATAAAACAAAACCCC
>CAZZDF010000520.1:0-1153 GCA_964652915.1 uncultured Propionivibrio sp.
GAACGATACTGTCCTGCTCCGCAACGACCACCGCCACACGCCCGCGAAAAGCGGCCAGATTGCCCGCGCTGTCGTAACGATCACGCAGCAGCCAGCCGACAGGCAACCACGGGTAATGATGGCCGGCAACGTTCTTCAACGAATCCCACGGCGTGATCAGCAACAGCGCATCAACGTCAGCGTCCTTGGCCGCTGCCGCCGCAACGCCGGCTCCCAAGGATTCGCCAGCGAGAATCAGCGGGCCGGGGAACTGGCGGCGCACGAGCGCCAGCGTTTCTCTGGCATCGGGCACCAACGAAGCTTCGCCGACTTCCCGGTCGCGCGGGCCATAGCCGGGATATTCGGCGAGAATGACGCGCACACCGAGGCGACTCAGCCTATCGACATACCAGCCGCGATGGCCGGCGTGACCGGCATTGCCGTGGAACAGCAGCAAGGTGGCACGCGCCGGCACCTTCGGCTCTGCCAGCAGGCCACGATACGCACCGGCATCGGGCCATGGAGCCAACCCCTCGTGGCTTGCCTCATCGACCACCGTGGAAAGTGCGACCCGCTCGGGGAAGTAGAGCAAACTGTCCTGAAACATCGTTAGCCACCCCACAAAAATGGCAACCCCAAGCACGACCGCAGCCACTCGGCGCAGCACTCGGTTTGCCGCACCACGCTTCGAGCCATTCGGCACGGAAACATCATTCATCCGGCGCTTCCCACGCACACGCGCAGACCACCGCCTTCTTCCAGCCGCGGTATTTCTTCCCGCGCAACTCGTCGCTCATCGCCGGCTTAAAGCTGCGATCGACCTGCCATTTTTCGGCGATTTCTTCTTTGTCTTTCCAAAAGCCGACGGCCAACCCGGCGAGGAAGGCGGCGCCCATGGCTGTGGTTTCGGCCACCTGCGGGCGATCAACGCGCACACCGAGAATGTCGGACTGGAACTGCATGAGGAAGTTATTGGCCACGGCACCACCATCGACCTTGAGCGCCTTGACGCGAATCCCGGAGTCCTCTTCCATCGCCTGCAACACATCGCGCGTCTGGTAAGCCATCGATTCGAGCGTGGCGCGTACGATGTGGTTTCGATTCGCCCCGCGCGTCAGTCCAACGATAGCGCCCCGGGCATACATATCCCAATACGGCGCGCCCAGCCCGACAA
>CAZZDF010000521.1:0-1135 GCA_964652915.1 uncultured Propionivibrio sp.
GTTGCGGAGTTCGAAAGGGACGAAGTCTAGCCGAGTCGGGTGGGGAAAGGAATGTCGCGTCAGTCGTGCCGCATGGTTTCTTCGATTTCGGCAATCGTTCTGGGGGCGGAGGTGTAGACCTCGCAACCCTTATCGTTGACCAGCACGTCGTCTTCGATGCGGATGCCGATCCCGTGCAGGTGCTCGGGTACGTTTGCGGCAGGCCGTATATAGAGGCCGGGTTCGACCGTGAGCGTCATGCCCGGTTCGAGGGCAAGCCACTCATCGTCTGTTTTGTATTCTCCGGCATCGTGTACGTCGAGGCCGAGCCAATGGCCGGTGCGGTGCATGTAGAAGGGTTTGTAGGCTTCGCTTTCAATCAGTCCGTCGATGCTGCCGGTCAGCAGTTCGAGATCGATCATGCCTTGCGTCAGCACGCGCAGTGCGGCGTTGTGATAGGCGATGAAGGAAGCGCCGGGCCTGATGGCATCGATGGCGGCGGCTTGCGCGGCGAGGACGATCTCATAGACGTCGCGCTGCGCGCCGCGGAATTGGCCACCCACCGGGAAGGTGCGCGTAATGTCCGAGGCGTAGCCGCCGACTTCGCAGCCGGCGTCGATCAGCACCAGCGTGTGATCGGCAAGCAACTTGTCGTTGGCCACGTAGTGCAGGACGCAGGCGTTGGCTCCGCCGGCCACAATGGGCGAATAGGCGTGCCCGTCGGCGCCGCGCTTGCGGAATTCGTAGGCCAGTTCGGCTTCGAGTTCGTATTCGGCCATGCCGGGGCGGCAGGCGTGCATCGCGCGGGCGTGTCCGGCCGAGGCAATGGCGGCGGCCCGGCGCATGATGGCAATTTCATGGGCGTCCTTGCGCAGGCGCATGCGGTCGAGGACTTGGCGCAGATCGTTGATTTGTGTTGGCACGCGTTTGCCGGCCCGGGTCTGCGTACGCACCGTGTTCAGCGCGCTGACGATGGTCGCGTCGAAAGCGGCGTCGTGGCCGAGGGTGTGCCACAGGGCGCTGCGATTGGCCTGCAGGTCGGGCAGGCGCTGTTCGAATTCGGCATAAGGATAGGTTTCGTCGAAGCCAAAAGCATCGCGTGCGGCTTCCGGGCCGTAGCGGAAGCCGTCCCAGACTTCGCGTTCTTCGTTTTTTT
>CAZZDF010000522.1:0-1133 GCA_964652915.1 uncultured Propionivibrio sp.
CCGAGACGTCGACCATGCGCGCTCTTCCCGCATCCGAAAAGTGCGTTAAATCATTCACTTCGTTCACATTGAAACCCATTGGTTGGCTAAGAGGGGAATTTTAGACGGATTCCAAGCCATTTGGTTGCATAGCCACCGCAATTGGCATCCGATTTTCTGGTCGTCCAATAAGCTAGCTTTGCTCCCCAAAATATCTCAGATCAACAACTTTCGCTGTGACAGGTAAGCATACAACACCTCCAGACGCGAAACCGGATCCTCCAGCTCAAGCAACTTCTGTTTAGCTAACAGTTGCACCGGCATAACCTCAGTTAACCGGTAGCCGACCCAAGCCGCATCGTCGAAGTCGTGTGGTTCAGGAATTTTTTCCACCCCGAGATCGCCAACAACTTTCCTGAGCAAAGGCAATAAGGAACGCTGAGCAGCGGGTACTTCGATCCCCACTGGCTCTGCTAACAACTCAACCTTGGCGCGGATGAGACCATTCGCCCCATATTCCCGGGAAAGCGTACGAAAACGACGCCCACCACGAACACTCAAGGCCAACACGCCGGCGACTGAAGCGCTTTCAGACCGAACGTGCGCCAAAGTCCCCAGTTCGTGTGGATCAGGAGAAACTTCCGAGGACTTCCCATTCCCCGCCAGACAAACGCCAAACGGGGTTCCGCTCTCAAGACAGTCGGCGGCCATCTCAATATACTTCTGCTCAGACAACTTGAGCGACAACAGGCCGCCAGGAAATAACACAGCTCCAAGAGGAAGTAAGGGTATTTCCAGGCGTTCCAAAGGAACCGGATCGACCGATGAAGGCCACGTCTTCCCAAATAAACTCAAAAAGTTCAAACACCCTCCTCGCCCGCACCCCAGCGCGGCATTAGCGAATGCGGAACAGACAACTGATCCAAAATTCGCCCGACAACAAAGTCGAGCAAATCCTTAACGCACTGCGGATGGTGGTAGAACCCCGGAGCAGGCGGAAGAATCACCGCGCCCGCACGAGCCAAACGCAACATATTCTCAAGATGTATTACCGAAAGCGGTGTTTCACGTGGAACAAGCACCAATTTTCGCCCTTCTTTAAGAACAACATCGGCGGCGCGTTCAATCAGATTATTCGCCAACCCTTGCGCAAT
>CAZZDF010000523.1:0-1132 GCA_964652915.1 uncultured Propionivibrio sp.
TGCGGCGGGTGGCGCCGAGCGCCTTGAGCAGGCCGATTTCGGCGGTGCGCTGGGTGACCGAAACGAGCATCACGTTCATTACCAGAATGCCGGCCACGGCCAGACTGATCGCCGCGATGCCGGCCACGGCGAGGGTCAGCGCGCCGAGCAGTTTGTCGAAAGTGGCAAGCACCGCATCCTGCGTGATGACCGTGACGTCCTCTTCGTCGTCATGGCGCAGCTTGATGATGTCCAGCACCTGTGCCTTGGTCTTCTCGATGGCCTCCCGGTTGTTGGCTTCGACAAGGATGCGGAACAGTGTGTTGCTGTTGAACATCGCTTGCGCCAGCGATACCGGGATGAAGATGACTTCGTCGGTGTTCATGCCCAGTCCCTGGCCGGTCGAAGCCATGACGCCGGCCACGCGGAAGCGCCGGTCGCCGATGCGCACGAGTTGCCCGACAGCCGGTTCGGCACCGAACAGTTCGTCGCGGATGGTGGCGCCGATCACCGCTTCCGGTGCGCCACGCCGCCAGTCGCCCGGCGATAGAAAGCGGCCCTGTGCCAGCTTCAGCGTGCGCACATCGATGTATTCGGCGGTCGTGCCGGCAAGCATTGTTTCGCGCAGTTTGCCGCCATGGCTGATCTCCGAGGTGCCGATCAGCAAGGGGGCCACGCGGCGCACACTGCTGGCGCGCAGCAGTGCCTGCGCATCGTCGATGGTCAGGTCGCGCGGCGTGCTGGTGATGGCATTGCCGGGATTGAAGCCGCCCGTCTGCGAGCGGCCGGGCAGAACGATCACCAGGTTGGTGCCAAGCGAGGAAAATTCATTGACAACATAGCGCCGCGCGCCGTCGCCCAGAGCCGTGAGCACGACCACCGCCGCCACGCCGATAGCCATCGCCAGAATCAGCAGCGAAGCGCGTAGCGGGTTACCGGTGGCCGCGTCGCGGGCAAAACGGAGGAGGTCAGGAGCGCGCATTGGGCTTTGTGTCTTGCCTTAACTCCCCGTCTTCCATTCGCAGTTGCCGGTGCGCGCGGGCGCCGAGGGTGGTGTCGTGGGTGACGACGATCAGCGTGACGCCACGGCCATTGAGCTCTTCGAGCAGGCGCATGACTTCTTCGCCGGTGGCGCGGTCGAGGTTGCCGGTGG
>CAZZDF010000524.1:0-1129 GCA_964652915.1 uncultured Propionivibrio sp.
CCGGCACCGCGTACATCATCACCTGCATCATGCCGAAACCGGCAACGAACAAGCGCCACAAAGCGCTGCGCCGCTCCTTGCGTGCCAATTCCTCGGTGCGTGTCGCGTCGTAGGGATAGGCGCGATAGCCGATGGCGGCAATTGCCGCGAGGATTTCGGATAGCTTGATGCGCTGCTCATCCCAACGCACGCGGGCGCGCCGGGTGGCAAAATTGATCTGCATGCCGGTCACCCCCGGCAATCGGGCCACCTGCTGCTCGTTGAGCCAGATGCAGGCGGCGCAGGTGATTCCCTCGATGATCAGCGAAGCCTCGCGCTCATTCTCGCCAAGCGCCCGAACGAAACTTTTCTGAAAATCCGCGTGATCGTAAAGCGTCAATTCGTCCAGAATCGCCGGCAAGGCCTCGCGCGGCCCATCCGGCAGCGCATCGCGGGTACGGTAATAATCGGCCAGACCGTTATCGACAATCGCCTGCGCCACCGCCTGACAACCGATACAGCACATGGCACGCGGCTGCCCGTCGATTGACACCGACCACTCCGCGCCCCCCGGCACCGGCAATCCGCAGTGATAACAATTTTCTTGGCTCATAAACGCCAGACTCGATCCCAAACCGTTAATACCTTGCGATCCCGCAGAGGGCGTCAATACGCCATTGCCGGGAAAGCATACCGCAAGAAGCGCATGGATATTGCCTTTCGTGGCATATCGCTGCGCAAGATCAGCCCCGGCCATTTCTAAGTCACCAAAAAGTCCGCATAAGCTATTGTTTTTCCGCCGTGTTCGCTGTGCCGCGGTGGTTTACTGTTTTATAATCTTGCCTTTTTCGTTTTCTTACTGGCAGCTCACTCCCATGCTCGTTTTTCGCGGGTTTTCGCAAACTGCGCCCCAGGCGACTGTGCTCACCATCGGCAACTTCGATGGCGTGCATATCGGCCATCGCGCCTTGCTTTCCCGCCTGAAAACCCAAGCCGACAAGGAAGGCCTGTTGCCGGCGGCTCTGACCTTCGAGCCGCACCCGCGCGAATTCTTCGCCCCGGCCAAAGCGCCGACCCGCCTCAGCACGCTACGCGAGAAGCTCGAACTGATCGCCGACGAAGGCGTCGCACTGACCTGCGTCTGCCACTT
>CAZZDF010000525.1:0-1126 GCA_964652915.1 uncultured Propionivibrio sp.
TGCGGCAAAAATATCTGGCGGGCGAAGCTTCGACCTTTGTTCTGTATCGAAACGTGTTTGACAGTTTTCTGGTCGGGGAAACTTTGCACAGTCTCCAATCCTTTCTTGTCGAAGAACTGTTCCGGAATACCAAGAAACAGGTTTGCGAAGTCAGTCTGGAAAGAGGGCTTCGCGTGTTGCGTGGCGAGGAGGGGGGATATCCCGCGAGCGCAGCCGAAACCTCCGGCGTGACCGACGTCGGACAGTTACTGCCTGAGCTGCATCGCCTGGAGCGGCAGATGCTTGGCGGCGTATCGACCGCGCTTGTCGTTCCGTATGCCGACGCCTTGGTCCCGGCGGGGGATGTAAGCTTCATGTCCAGTCAGGACCGGCAGATCTATCTGGCCTTTCACCGCTGGTCGCTGGACAAGGAGCTGACCAAGGGCGACAACATCACGCTGTTGATTACCGAATCGCTCAATGCCATCAATCCGAATTTGTTGTCCAATCCCAAGGTGGCCGCCATCGAGATTCCGATGCCGGATCTGGCCATGCGCAAAGAGGTGATCGCCTTTCTTGCGCCGAAGCTGAGCGCGCAACAGGTCGACCTGTTTGCCGAGCGGACCGGAGGATTGCGCACCATTCAGCTGGCCAGCATCATGGCCAGTTCGGAAGGGCACGGCTTGAGCGAAGTGGAGCGGCGCGAACTGATCCGGCCATTGCTCGAAGGGACAGCAGATGCCGACCAGCGCGCAACGACCCTGGCGGCCATCACGGCCGGCATGACCCCGGTCGAGATTACGCGCCTGATCGAGCCGAATAAGGTGTTGTCGGACGAAAAGCCCAATCAGGACGTGTTGCGCGTCATTCATGCACGCAAGCGGGAAATGATCGAGAAGGAATGTGCCGGCCTGATCGAATTCATCGAACCGTCGCATGGTCTGGAATCGGTTGGCGGGCACGAGCACATCAAGGCCGAGCTGATGGCCATCGCCAAAACGATCAAGGACGGTGATGCCACGCTGGCGCCGATGGGCTTGCTGGCCGTGGGGCCGATGGGCTCCGGCAAGACCTTTGTCATCAAGGCGTTCCTGAAGGAGGCCGGCCTGTCGGCCGTGGCGCTGAAAAATTTCCGCTCGAAATGGGT
>CAZZDF010000526.1:0-1116 GCA_964652915.1 uncultured Propionivibrio sp.
CGATCATCAGCATCTTGGCGTGCGTCTTGTAGCCGACGACGCCATAAACCACGTGCGCGCCGATTTCTTCCAGCTTGGTGGCCCAGCCGATGTTGGCTTCTTCGTCAAAGCGTGCCATCAGTTCGACGACAACGGTGACTTCCTTGCCGTTTTGCGCGGCGCGCAGCAGAGATTGCATCAATACCGAGTCGGTGCCGGTGCGGTAGACCGTCATCTTGATGGCGACGACCTGCGGGTCGGTCGCTGCCTGATCGAGCAGCCCGATAATTGGCGTGAAGCTCTGGTAGGGATGGTGCAGGAGAATGTCGCCGGAGCGTATGGCATCGAAGAAATTGTGGTTCTTTTGCAGCGATTTCGGGGTGCCGGGATAAAACAACTCGAATTTGAGATCGTCGCGTTGAACCCAGTCGGGAACCTGCATCAGGCGTACCAGATTGACCGGCCCGGCAACGCGGTAGAGGTCCGAGTCCTTGAGGCCGAATTGCGAGAGCAGGAAGTCGGCCATGATGTCCGAACAGTTGTCGGCGACTTCCAGCCGTACGCCGTCGCCAAAGTGCCTTTGCGGCAGTTCGCCCTGGATTTTGGCGCGCAGGTTTTTCACTTCTTCTTCATCGACGAAGAGATCGCTGTTGCGGGTGACGCGGAACTGATAACAACCGAGAACGTTCATACCGGAGAACAGTTCGCCGACGAAGGCGTGCAGCACCGAGGAGAAGAATACGAAGCCGTACTCGCAGTCGCAGAGTTCCTGCGGCAGACGGATGACACGCGGCAAGACGCGCGGAGCTTGCACGATGGCCGCTCCCGAGCTGCGTCCGAAGGCATCCTTGCCTTCCAGTTCGATGGCGAAGTTGAGGCTCTTGTTCAGTACGCGTGGGAAGGGGTGTGATGGGTCCAGCCCGATCGGCGTGAGCACCGGCATCACGTCGCGGAAGAAATACTCTTTGATCCATTCGAGCTGGGCTTCGCTCCAGTCCGTTCGCCGGACGAAGCAGATTCCCTCGGCGGCAAGCTTGGGCAGGATCTCGTTGTTGAGCAAGGCATACTGTTCGTCCACCAGCGCATGCGCTTCATCGCTCACCAGTTGATAGGCGGCATGGGCCGTCAGCCCGTCGG
>CAZZDF010000527.1:0-1112 GCA_964652915.1 uncultured Propionivibrio sp.
GCGTCGGCCAAACAAAACAAGACTTCGGGCGAAGCGATTGCCGCGCATCTCGAAGTGGCTGCCGGTTATGGGGTGATCATGCAGAGCTATGAGCGCGAAGGGCAAATCAGGCTGTGCTACACCGGTGATGCGCATCGTCGGGTGCTGGCCCTGCCGGCAAAACCGGTTGAAAAGGCCAATGCTGCGCTGGCCTTGACGCAGCATGATTGCGTGGCGCCAAATGCTACGCCCGGCGAGCGTTTAGTCATCGACAACTGGCGTGCCGAGGTGCTCGATCGTGCGGAAATGCGCGATTTGGCGGAGGTGCTGAAGAACCGGCTGCACCTGCGGAAGGCCGGTGTCTGGGCGAGCCTGGTCTATCAAAGGGCTCGCCGGGCCGATGCGGCGCCGGCGCTTGTTCAGGCTGCCGGTGCGCGCGCGATCGACGAACTGGCGGCAGTCAACAAGAGCGAATTGGCCGATGCCGATATGGCCATCTACAGCGACGCGGCGATCCGCGTCGGCGCCTCGCGCTGGGCGGCAATACCGGTTGCGGCGCCTGCGCAGCCGGGCAAGCTGGCCGTGATCACAAGCCCCGGCCAGCCCGGCGAAACCTGCGTGAGTCTGGTCGATGCTAGACACGATCAGAAGAATCCGCTGCTCAAGCGGTGTACCTATGGCGTGGTGTGGACGGCTTCGGCGCGCGCCAACCGGGAGGGAACGGCGCTGGCGCTGGCCGTGCAGCCGCTCGACAACTGGCGTGAGCTATGGGTTTTTCGGCAGGGTGTGGAAGGGTGGAGCGTGGATGTCCTGCCGCCGGGCGTGGATTCGCCGAATCTCGGCTACGTCGAGTTCGCCGGTTGGGTTCCGGGTTCCGCGCAGATGCTGGCCGCTCGCGAGATCAAGATCGATGGACGTTACAAGAGAACTTACGAGCTGCTCAATACGAGTACGCTGGCCGTTGAGAAACAGGCTGACAAACCGGATAACCTGAGTGCTTTCTATCGCTGGCAAGACCCGCTATGGAAGGCGCAGACGGTAAGTTTGCGCTGAGCGACGGGGGCGGTGATGTTGAACGTCAGTAGGCTTCGTAGCGGATTCCGCCGCGCCGTTCGCCGTTGAATGCACGGCCA
>CAZZDF010000528.1:0-1112 GCA_964652915.1 uncultured Propionivibrio sp.
TGGATTCATAACCCATAGGTCGGCAGTTCAATTCTGCCCATCACCACCAGTATTCCCAAGGCCTGCAGCGATGCAGGCCTTTCTCGTTTCAAATGACCAAAGACAAAAAAGACAAGCAGAAACGCCTCAACGAGGACTACGCTGACTTCCTCGTTGAATACGCGGCAGCGATGGCTCAGGGGCGACCGATCGGTGGTTTTATCGCGTGGCGCCATGAAAATGACCGTGACGGGATAAAGATTCCCGAGCGTAAAGACAAGTAGCCTGCTTTGAACCGAGCAGCGCTTGGTTGTTGCGTTTTTGTATTCGCTTGTGTGTTGCTTTCCTCTGTTGGGGTGAAAACCGCAGAGGTTTTGGTGGAGGTGATGCGCCATGAAATATGAAAAGCCAACGTTGGTGCTGGTCTTGACTCTGGTGTGCGCCAGCCTGCAAGCTGCGCCGGCCGCGTGGTATCGCTGGCGGAGCGCGGAGAGCAATGTTGATATCTGTTCGCAAATTTCTCCGGGCGAAGGATGGGTGGCGGTCAAGGGGCCTTATCAGGATGCCGTCTGTAAGAAGCTTGGGATGCCGCGTTAGGCTTGTTGCCCTGATAAATTGAGCTTTTCCTGCCAGAAGTAGTCTCACGATCACTGGTTGATTGTGGAGGAGCTATGAGCGGAAAAAACCACGAAATTGCTACCTTGGGCGGCGGTTGTTTCTGGTGTCTGGAAGGCGTGTTCGAGCAGTTGCGCGGGATTGTGTCGGTTATCCCCGGGTATTGCGGCGGTGCGCTCGAGGCCCCCACCTATCGGCTGGTTTGTTCAGGAAAGACCGGTCATGCCGAGGTGGTGCAGCTGGTTTTCGACCCGCAGGTGATTACCTACGAGCAGATCCTGGAGGTCTTTTTCGCGATCCATGATCCGACAAGCTTGAATCGGCAGGGCAATGACGTCGGGACGCAGTATCGGTCGGTCATCTTTGTGCACTCCGATGAGCAAGCCGAGATCGCGCATTTGTTGATCCGGCGCTTGGTGGCAGAGAAGCTTTGGGATTCTCCGGTTGTTACGGAAATTCGTCTCGAAGCGCCGTTCTTTGCGGCGGAAGAAGAGCATCGACAATACTTCAGCAAGCAT
>CAZZDF010000529.1:0-1099 GCA_964652915.1 uncultured Propionivibrio sp.
CCTGTAATACCGACTGGACGGCCAGAATACGGCGATCGCCGCCGGAACTCAGGGCAACAGCTTCGGTGGTGACGGTCGGGAAACGGCCCGCCCCGGCAAACAGGGTTGGTAGATATTGTGCGATGCTGACGGCAAATCCGACCGCCAAGGCGGCTAGCATTGGCCGTAGCAGCAGCGGCCATTTGACGTAAAGGCAGGCCTGCAGGCGTGATCGGCCAAGCGCTTGGGTCGTCGTCAGCAGGCGGGCGTCGAAAGCACGGTACGGGCCGATCAGGATCAGGATCATGTACGGCAAAACCCAGAGCAAATGGCTCCAGATCAGCCCGGTGGCCGTGCCGTCCAGCCCCAGGTGCAACAGGGTGGCGTATTGCGCGACGACCAGCGGTAGCGCGGGCACAATCAATGGGATGTAGAGCAAGGCATTGAAGCGGGTAGGACCCCATTCCAGCCAGAATAGTGAAATCGGCAGCGCCATCGCGCAAACGATGAGGCCGAGCCAGAGTGCGTTGAGGCAGGGGTTGAGGTCTGCTTGCCGCCAGTTTGCCAAACCGATGTGATCGGGCCAGAGGGCAGGGAAAAACCAGCTTTCGGCAATTGACCACAAGACCAGGATGAGGATTACGCCGTAACCGCTTGTGGCCAACAGCCGCCATGTGCAAGAGCTCGGTGTTCTGGCTATTGGCTGGCAAACTGCGCGCCGACCGTCCGGCAGCCAATGGTTTTGCCGGGCAAGACGCCAGAGCGCGCGGCCGGTGCTTACGATCAGGAGCAGCAGCAAGAACATGCCGATAGCGGCAGCGTTGCCAAGCGATTGCTTGATTGGGTCGGCGTCGGTCAGCCAGCGCCAGACCAGTACGGCCAGCGTCGGTGGGTTGGTGGGGCCGAGGATGATGGCCATGTCTACCACCGATAGCCCATAGGCGAAGACCGCAGCGAGCGGCCAGCCGAGGCGCGGGATCAGCTGCGGAATGAGAATGTGACGCCAGCTTTGCCGACGGCTGTAACCGAGCGTGCGTGCCGTGTTCAGTTGTTGCAAGACGACTTGTTCGCCGAGTACGGCACCGAGTACCCAGAGCAGAAACCAGCTTTCCTTGATCGC
>CAZZDF010000530.1:0-1091 GCA_964652915.1 uncultured Propionivibrio sp.
TGGCTATGTGCAATCTAAGGTTGGAACCAACCGGGTTTTGCACAAAAGAGAAGTTTCTCCAATGATCGTACCAACCACTTGAAACTGTACGTTTGTACAGCTATCCTTTGCTTATGCCGACCAAGAAAACCGCCATCTACCGAACCGATCTTCTGCCGCATCGCATGAATGCCGGCAAAGAGGTTCAGGTGCGTCGTCTGCTGTCGGCCTGGCGCAAAGCTGCCTTAGCTCAATCCGCAGAACAATGGCGTTTAATCTTTACTTCCGGTTATCCGTCCAAACGCCACGACGTTTCCCGTACCGGTTACGAAGTTCTCGGCACCAGCTATGGACAGATGATTCGCTGGCAAGTGGTTGGCCAGATCGAATCATGGCTTTCCAATCGAGCGAATGATTTTCGGATTCTGGTCAATGGCGCCAACCTGCCGCCGAAGGTCAAGCATCAGTTGCACTTTATCAATCGTTGGCAGGCCTGGTATGACCCCAAGCCGTTGGCGATGAAAGATGGTTCGGAAATCCCGGTTGAGATTCGAAAGCTGGCGCGAATCATTTTCCGACATCTGCTTCATCGTCATCACAAACCAGATCTGTCGAAAGCGTCGATGATTGTCGACCAACGTTGTATCAAGATTACGCCGGCGAGCCGAGCCAGCGCCTTTCCCTTGTGGGCACGTCTTTCCACCTTGGAGAAAGGTAAGCGCATCAACATTCCGTTGGCGACCTACGAACATTTCGAGTCACGACAAGGAATCCGGGCTTTATCGGTTCAGGTGGTAGAGCGGGAAGGTGGCCTGGCCTTTGGTGTTATGACGGACGTTTCAGCATCGTTTGAAGCATCCAAAACCGCCTACCGGCCGAAGACTGAAGCGGTTGCCCTTGATCTGGGGCTCAAGACCCTGTTCGCAACCGATCAGGGTGATTTGCTGGGGCAAGGCTGGCTTGGCCGGTTACAGGAATACGATCGCAAAATTACCCGGCTAGCCACTTACCGGCAACAGCACGGACTGAAAGTGCGTAGCGAACGCTATAAGCGCTACGTCGCCACGCTTCGCGGCTATGTCCGATCCGAGATCGGACGGATTCTCAATCGT
>CAZZDF010000531.1:0-1082 GCA_964652915.1 uncultured Propionivibrio sp.
AGGTCCAGGACCAGAAAGCGGTTGAGCGGCGGCAAGGCGACCTTCCGGTCGCTGAAGATTTCAACGCCCTTGCCGCCGGCACCGAAGCTGATGATCGGGCCGAAGGTCGGGTCGCGGATGACGCCGACCATCAGTTCGCGGCCGTTGGGCCGGGCCAGGTAAGGCTCGATGGAGACGCCGTTGATGCGGGCTTCCGGATGCCGCCGGCGAACGGTTTCGACGATGTCGAGGTAAGCGTTGCGTACGCCCGGGGCATTGACGATATTCAGGCGCACACCGCCAGCGTCGCTCTTGCCGAGCAGATCCGGCGAATCGACTTTCATCACTACCGGGAAGCCGAACTGTTCGGCAAGCAACAGGGCTTCGGTCGGCGTGCGGGCGACCATGGTCTGGGCCACCGGAATGCGGAAAGCGCGCAAGACCGATTTTGACTCCATTTCGGAAAGTACCTTGCGTTTTTCAAGCAGTACCGCCTCGATCAGCATCTTGGCGCCTTCGGTCGCTTGTACGTTGCTTTGCCAGCTGCTCTCCGGCGTTTGCAGGAGCAGGGTCTGGTTGCGGTAATAGGTCGAGATGTGATGGTAGAGCTCGACCGCTGCCTCCGGCATACCAAAAGCCGGAATGCCCGCAGCTTCGAGGGCGCGGCGCGCTTCGGAAACCTGCTCCTGACCCATCCAGCAGGCCAGCAGGGGTTTTGCCGTTTGCTTGGAGACTTCGATGATGCCGAGCGCGACTTTCATCGGCCGGGTCATCGCCTGCGGCGTGAGCATGACCAGGATGCCGTCGACGTTTTCGTCCTGTGCGACGGCCAGAATCGCGTCAGCGTAGCGCTCAGGCGTGGCATCGCCGACGATGTCGATCGGGTTGCTCTGCGACCAGGTTGGCGGTAATTTGGCGTTGAGCGTTTTCATCGTCTCGGGTGAAAGCTGCGCCAGCGGGATGTCCAGGTCGCCGGCGCGATCGGCGGCCATGGCGCCGGGGCCGCCGCCGTTGGTGATGATCGCCAGCCGCTTGCCGAGCGGGCGGAACTTCGAGGCCAGCGCTTTCGAGGCATAAAACAGCTGGCTGATGTTCTGTACGCG
>CAZZDF010000532.1:0-1071 GCA_964652915.1 uncultured Propionivibrio sp.
TGCTCAATTTCAATGACGAGCGCGGCAAGCTGTTCGAGATCGTCATTCAATCCGGGGCAATTATGGCCGTGGTCTGGGAGTATCGCGAACGGATTGCCGGGGTTCTGCGCGGGCTTGGCCGTGAGCCGCAAGCCAACCGCTTCGTCATCAATTTGCTGATCGCCTTCATGCCGCTGGCCGTGGTCGGTTTGCTGGCCAAAAAGACGATCGAGATGCATCTGTTCAAGCCGGTTCCGGTGGCTCTGGCGTTTATTGTCGGCGCCTTCTTCATTTTGTGGGCGGAGCGCCGCAAGCATACGGTGCGTGTCGAGTCGGTCGATGACATGAGTGCGATGGATGCCCTGAAAATGGGATTGGCGCAGATGGCGGCGCTGATTCCGGGAACCTCGCGCTCCGGAGCAACAATCATTGGTGGCTTGTTTTTTGGCTTGTCGCGCAAGGCGGCGGCCGAGTTCTCTTTCTTTCTGGCGATTCCAACCCTGTTGGGGGCGACGGTCTATAGCCTTTACAAAAAACGAGCCTTGCTTTCGCTGGACGATGTCGGGATGTGGATTGTCGGTTTCGTTGCGGCTTTTGTTTCGGCCTTCCTTTGCGTGCGCTGGCTGCTGCGTTTTATTTCGCATCATGATTTCACCCCCTTTGCCTGGTATCGCATTGCCTTTGGCATCGTGGTGCTGGTGACCTGGCAACTGGATCTGGTGGCCTGGACTGTTTCGTGAGCGCCGGCATTCTTTATTTGCACGGTTTTTGTTCGTCGCCGGCTTCATGGAAAGCACGTTCGTTGGGTGTCGCAATGAATGCACGCGGCTTGGCCGAGCGTTTTTTCTGTCCGGCGCTTTCCTTCGTGCCAAACGAGGCGATTGCGCAGGCAGAAAGGATTATCGATTCCGTAGCAGGGCCATTGACGCTGGTCGGTAGCTCGCTGGGCGGGTTTTATGCGACCTATCTGGCCGAGAAGCACGGCCTGCGTGCCGTGCTGGTCAATCCGGCGGTGGTTGCGCCGATTTCGCTCAATAAGTACATCGGCACGCAAACCAACCTCTATACCCAGCAATCGTTCGAGTTTACGGC
>CAZZDF010000533.1:0-1069 GCA_964652915.1 uncultured Propionivibrio sp.
GCTCCCAGGCTGCGCGCCGCTTCGTCCATGTTCGAGGTAATCTTGATGAGGCTTGAAGTTACGGACTGTAACGCTACGGCCAGAAACCGCACCAGATAAGCGTAAATCAGCGCGGCAATACCGCCGGTCAGCAGCAAGCCGGGATTGCTGCCGAACCAGACTTCCCATTGCGCCGCCAGCCAGCTGTCGAGACGGGTCACCGGTATCAGTACCCCGACGGCAATGACCGACCCCGGAACAGCATAGCCAAGGCCGACCAGCCGGTTCAACGACTGCGAGATCCGGCCTTTGGCGATTCTTGCCGTATACGCCAGCAGCAAGGCCAAAGAAATCGCGATGACCGCGGTTACTCCGGCCAGTACGAAACTGTTGCGTGCCAGAACAACGAAGTGCGCGCCAAACTGCGCATCGCCGCCCGCCAAGGCGAGGCGCAGCAATAAGCCGGCCGGTACGACGAAACCAATGGCCAGCGGAACAACGCAGGCGATCACCGCCAGGGCGGCAGAAATGCCGCTAAGGCGATGCCCAGGTTGTGGTCGATTGCGTCCGGTGGTGTTGTGAAACCGTGCGCGACCGCGCGAGCTTTGCTCGATCAGCAACAAGACCAGCACAAACCCCAGCAGCGAAGCGGCAAGCTGCGCGGCGGCAATGCGATCACCGAGTGAAAACCAAGCCCGATAGATGCCCGTCGTGAAGGTTTGCACCCCGAAATACGAAACTGTGCCGTAATCAGCCAACGTTTCCATCAGTGCCAGCGACGCTCCGGCAGCGACGGCTGGTCGAGCCAGCGGCAACGAAACGCGGAAAAAACTGTGCCACGGCCCGACGCCCAAGGTTCGCGCTGCCTCCAGCATGCCGCTGGAACGCTCTATGAACGCCGTACGCGCCATCAGGTAAACGTACGGGTAGAGGACAAAAATGAACATAGTGATTGCCCCACCCAGACTGCGCACGTCGGGGAACCAGTAATCCGCCTTTTCCCAACCAAAGGTTTCGCGCAAAGCGCTCTGCAAGGGGCCAACGAACTGCAGGAAATCGGTGTAAACATAGGCCAGAACGTAAGCCGGCA
>CAZZDF010000534.1:0-1069 GCA_964652915.1 uncultured Propionivibrio sp.
TCGAGGGCCTGGAAAAGATTCACGCCCTGCAGGCTGCCGGACGCCCGATCATCCTGTTGGCGCCACATTTCCTCGGGCTTGACGTGGGCGGCGTCGCCATCGCCATGCGTTTCAAGGCGGTCACCATTTATGCCGCGCAAAGCAACCCGGTATTCGATGACGTCGTCCGCAAAGGCCGGATTCGCTTCGGCGACTCGATCATGCTCTCGCGTCAGGACAGCGTCCGTGCTTCGATCAAGGCCATGCGTTCCGGCCGCGTCTTCTATTACCTGCCAGACCTCAACTTCCACCGCCGCGAGTCTATTTTCGTTCCGTTTTTCGGGATACCCACCGCGACGATTACCGGGCTCTCCCGGCTATCCAAAGCGGCCGGCGCCGCCGTGGTACCTTGCGTGACGCGAATTCTGCCCGCAGGCCAGGGCTACCACGTGGAAATCGGCGACCCCTGGGCCGATTTCCCGACCGAAGACATCGAGGCGGATACCGCCCGAATGAACGCCTGGATTGAAGCCAAGATCCGCACCATGCCCGAACAATACTATTGGGTGCATCGACGTTTCAAAACCCGCCCGATTGGCGAACCCAAGCCCTACTGAGAAACACTCTGCCGCGAAATGTCAAAACTCATGAACCATCACGATAGCCTCCCGACACCATCACTCCCTGCCGATTTTGAGGGGTGGTGGAACATCCCGGAACAATGGGTGGAAGAACCCAACCGCCGCCGGAATGGCTGGAGCGGAATGATCAAGCTAACACTCGGCGAAAAAGCCTACTACGTCAAAAAGCAGTGCAACCATCTCAACCGTTCCCTGCAGCATCCGGCCGGCTGGCCAACGATCTCCAGAGAACATCAGAACATCATTCGCCTAAACCATTTGGGCATAGGAACCCCGCGCCCTGTATTTCACGGCGTGCGCAGGACAAGTAGTGGTTTTGAAGCGATTCTGGTCACGGAGGAACTCGTCGGATTCCGCTCGCTGGACCGCCTCCATGACCTCACTCCCGAGCAAAAAACTGCGCTGGCGCGGGAAGTTGGCCGCATCCTCGGCATCATGCACCGCGCCCA
>CAZZDF010000535.1:0-1047 GCA_964652915.1 uncultured Propionivibrio sp.
AACAGCTTGAAGCGACTACAGTATCGCGCGACGCACTCGAGATTCTGGTTGAAAAACTACGCCAAAATGAGCTTGCGCTTTCCATTGCCAAGGAAGCGGCCGAAGTTGCCAATCGCGCAAAGAGCACCTTTCTGGCCACCATGAGTCACGAATTGCGCACACCGATGAACGGCATTCAGGGAATGACGGCATTGGCTCTTCAACGGGCCAGCGATCCCAAGCTGAAGGATCAGCTTACGATGGTCATGCAATCGAGTGACAGGCTGCAAGGACTCATTAATAACATTCTGGAGTATTCTAGGTCGGAATCGGAATTGTTCACCATGGAAGTGAGTACCTTCGTTCTGGCCGATGTTCTTCAAAGCGTAAATAGTCATAATGAACAGAAGGCTACAGACAAGGGGCTGGCATACGCGGTCGAGATGGCCCCAGCTCTTGACGGCCAATTGCTGGTTGGTGATCGGCGGCATTTGTCGCACATTTTCTATGAACTGACCGATAACGCAATCAAGTTTACCAAGCAGGGGTTGGTAATGGCGCGTGTCAAAATAGACAAAGAGAGTCCGGGAGAGATGTTGTTGCGTTTTGAAGTTCAAGATACCGGCATTGGTATTTCGGCCGAAGATACAAAACGGCTCTTTGTTCCTTTTCAGCAAGTGGACGGATCAATGACGCGAGAGTATGGGGGGGCCGGGCTGGGGCTTGTGCTCAGCCAGCGGCTCGCGCGAGCGATAGGCGGCGATATCGGTGTTGTCAGCGAGGTCGGGGTTGGAAGTATGTTCTGGTTTACCGCACGTTTAGCAAAGCCTGAAGGTGATGTTATTCCGGGGGCTGCGTGAGAGCTAGAAGCAGTGAACCGGGTTCCGATTGCCCAACGATTCACTGGACGGAAGCCGGCAACGACTGCTCCGCCCGCTGGCGTTCCGAAGCGGGCGTTTTGCCACCCAAGCGCGTGCAGGTGGTCGATGACACGCTGACTGCCGATGCCGCTTATCGCTTGGCTTGCGAAGGCACGGCCTTGTTGTGGCGCGGCGATTTTCAGAATGC
>CAZZDF010000536.1:0-1035 GCA_964652915.1 uncultured Propionivibrio sp.
CGGCAGGCTGCGGCTGCATTACGGCATTACCGCGGGCAACGGCGTTGTCCAGACCTTCCTTGGACGGTTTTTTGCCGGACCAGACGTTTTCCAGCTCTTCTTCAACAATGATGCGCACCGGCTCAATCTGCGAGACGCGAACGCTCGGGCTCATCTTGCCTTGCAGTTGTGCCGTCGCCACGTTCAGACCAACCAGATCGGCTTTGAGCAATTTGCTGCCCATCGCCGCACGCGCAGCGGAGGTCATCGGCAGGAAGCCACCGGCAACCGTCATCTCAACCTGCAAGTCCGGGCTAAGCAGATAATTCACGAATGCCGCAACGCCTTTGGCTTCGGCCGGTTTCAAGGTTCCACCAACCCACAGCGACGATCCGTCGGCCAGCGTGTTTTGCGGCGCACCGCGCACATCGTCATGATAGGGAAGCGACGAAACGCCGAAATCCAGAGACTTGTTATCTCTCAGCGTCGCAACCAGCGAGGACGCGCTGGTCAACATGCCGCATTCGCCATTAGCAAAACGGTGGTCTGCCTCATCACGGCGACCAAAATACGACAGATACTTGCTCTTGGCCCAGGTGGCCATCATCGCGACGTGCTTAACCTGCACCAGCCCATTGAACTCAAGATTCCCCTTGGCATCGGCCACCGATGCGCCATTCCACGCACTCAGGTTATCGATATGCACCCAGGACGGCCAAGAAGTCGTGTACGCACAGCGACTACCGGCATCCACCAGCTTGCCAGCGACTTCCTGGGTTTCAGCCCAGGTCTTCGGCGGCATATCGGGGTTCAAACCCGCCTTGCGGAAAATCGCCTTGTTAATGAACAAAACCGGCGTCGAGTGTGCCAAGGGCAAGGCCAGGAGTTGACCTTTCGCGTCGGTCACGCCAAAACGCAGTTCCGGAGCAAATTTGCTGGCATCAAGCGGTTGTTTGGCTTCACGCATTACCTCGCCAAGCGGCTTGAATTTCGCCTTGTTGGCCAAAAAGCGCGAGTGCTCTTCACGCGTCACCAGATTGAGCTGCTTCGGCGCAT
>CAZZDF010000537.1:0-1033 GCA_964652915.1 uncultured Propionivibrio sp.
GACCTCTCGGTACGTTTCATCACCGACCGTCACCTGCCGGACAAAGCCATTGACGTGATCGACGAAGCCGGCGCCGCACAGCGCATCTTGCCGAAATCGAAACAGAAGAAAACCATCGGCAAGATCGACATCGAGGAAATCGTTGCCAAGATCGCCCGCGTCCCATCCACGCAAGTGAGTTCGGACGACCGCAGCGCGCTGAAGAACCTCGACCGCGATCTGAAAGCCGTAGTCTTCGGACAGGAAGTCGCTATCGACACATTGGCCAAAGCCATCAAGATGGCGCGCTCTGGCCTCGGAACACCGGGCAAACCGATTGGCTGTTTCCTGTTCTCCGGCCCTACCGGCGTCGGAAAAACCGAGGTCGCCAAGCAACTGGCTTATTGTATGGGGATCGAGCTATTGCGCTTCGACATGTCGGAATACATGGAGCGCCATGCCGTCTCGCGGCTGATTGGCGCCCCGCCCGGCTACGTCGGCTTCGACCAGGGAGGGCAACTCACCGAAGCGGTCACCAAGAAGCCCTATTGCGTCCTGCTCCTCGACGAAATCGAAAAAGCGCACCCGGACATCTACAGCATCCTGTTGCAGGTTATGGATCACGGGACGCTGACCGACAACAACGGCCGCAAGAGCGACTTCCGCAACGTGATCATCATCATGACCACCAATGCCGGCCAGGAATCGATCCAGAAGGCCAGCATGGGATTCACCACCACTCGCGAGGCCGGTGACGAAATGGTCGAAATAAAACGGATGTTCTCACCCGAGTTCCGCAACCGGCTCGATGCCACCATCTCGTTCAAGGCGCTCGACCACGACATCATCCTGCGTGTGGTCGACAAATTCCTCATGCAACTCGAAGAACAACTGCACGAGAAGAAAGTGGAAGCCATTTTCACCGATGCGCTCAAGAATCATCTGGCGACCAAGGGTTTCGACCCACTGATGGGCGCCCGCCCGATGGCCCGCCTGATCCAGGACACCATCCGCTCGGCGCTGGCCGACGAACTGCTGTTCGGCAAGCTGGCCA
>CAZZDF010000538.1:0-1032 GCA_964652915.1 uncultured Propionivibrio sp.
CGATTGGGACGAGGATTTCGAGGACGGACCGGAAATCATCTACGTTCGCGGCGATAAAGGCGAGGGCGAGGGCGAGGGTGGCGACGACGGCGAGGACGAACTCGATGACCTTGAGTGATTCCAGCTGCCTTGTTGCCGACTGGCCGGCACCGGGCAATGTGCGCACGCTGTTGACCACGCGGCAGGGAGGCGTCAGCAGCGGTGCCTACGCTAGCCTGAATCTTGGCGCGCATGTCGGCGATGATCCTGTGGCGGTTGCCGCCAATCGTGAGCGCTTAGCTGCCATGCTTGCCGCAAAATCCGCCGGAGCGCCAGTTTGGCTCAATCAGGTGCATGGCACGCGGATTATCAGTGCGGCTTCGGTTGTGGGTGCGACGCCACCAGAGGCCGATGGTTCGTTTTCCCGAATTCCCCAAGTGGTTTGTGCGGTGATGACCGCCGATTGCCTTCCAGTGCTCTTCTGCGATGTAAGCGGCACGGTTGTGGCAGCAGCGCATGCCGGCTGGCGCGGCTTGCTGGCTGGGGTTCTCGAAGCGAGCATCGTTGCCATGCGCGTACCGGGCAAAGAACTTATCGCCTATTTGGGGCCAGCCATCGGGCCGCAGGCTTTTGAAGTCGGTGACGAGGTGCGCGCAGCCTTTGTTGCGGCCGATGCCAACGCTGCGCAGGCCTTCCAGCCTGCGGCGGAAGGCAAATGGTTGGCTGATATCTATGGCCTGGCGCGGCAGCGCTTGGCGCGCAAAGGGCTGACGCGGGTCTATGGCGGAACGTACTGTACTTTCACGGAAGCCGAGCGTTTCTTTTCTTATCGGCGGGAAGGGAAAACGGGGCGCATGGCGTCGCTGATTTGGCTGGATAGGGAAGAAAAATAACGGGGATTGGTATTCCGGAGTGGTAGTCTGCCGCTTGTAGGCAAATTCCCGGAAACTGCGATGGCTTGGAGTTGCGCTGGAGGTGCCAATGGCGGCTTATGTTATGTGTAGAAGTTCAGACTTGATCTGACAGAAGGCCTTGCCAAGGGGTGTGGTTACC
>CAZZDF010000539.1:0-1015 GCA_964652915.1 uncultured Propionivibrio sp.
CGACGCCCTATCAGCCGGAAACCGCGCAGGTTGGCAGGCGGCGCTTGCGTAACCTGTGCCTGGGTTACCTCAACGAACTCGATTCGGCCGATTACCGGGCGCTGGCGCGCCGGCAGTTCGACGGTAGCGACAACATGACCGACCAGTTTGCTGCCTTGTCGGTGCTGGCCAATGCGCCGGGCGAAGAAGGCGATGCCGCGCTGGCCGCGTTCTACGAGCGCTGGCAGAACGAAGCGCTGGTCGTCGATAAATGGCTGGCGGTTCAGTCCAGCAGCCGCCTGCCCGGAACGCTGGCGCGGGTCGAGCGCCTGACCGCTCATCCGGCCTTCGACATCAAGAATCCGAACAAGGTCTATGCGCTGATCCGTAGCTTCGGCGCCAATCATCGTCACTTCCACGCCGCCGACGGCGCGGGTTACCGCTTCCTCGCCGGACAGATTGCCCAACTCGACCCGCTCAACCCGCAAGTCGCCGCTCGCCTGGCGCGCTGTTTTGACCGCTGGAAACGCTTCGATGGCGAACACCAGCGCCACGCCAAAGCCGCGCTCGAATCGCTCAGGCAACTGCCGGGGCTATCGCGGGATGTGTTTGAAGTGGTGGATAAGGCCTTGGGTTAGGGCGCATTTACCACAAAGATGTAGGTCGGGCTTCAGCCCGACTTCGGTGGCCAAGCATGCGTTGCTGTCGGGCTGAAGCCCGACCTACAGCAGGCATTGTCTGCAAGCCAATAAATACGCCATTCTCCGACCAGTGATAGGCGTAGATCGCCGATTCATGCGGCTTGCAGCTTGGCAGGGGGCGCAAATGCCTTTGCGCACGTGGCCGGTTCAAGCCGTCTCACGTAATTGCGCCCAGGCGGAAGCGATGACATGGTATGCCGAGCGCAGCAACAGGCAGGACAGGGCCAGCGCCACCAGCAGGTCCGGCCAGCCGGAGCCAAGCAGCCAGACGGCGCCCGCCGCGACAAAGACCGAGCTGTTTGAAGCAATGTCGTTGCGCGAGCACTCCCAGACGG
>CAZZDF010000540.1:0-1006 GCA_964652915.1 uncultured Propionivibrio sp.
ACTCCTTTCAGGTCGATGTCGGCATGGAACGCGCCCGCCAGTTCCTGCTCGACGTGGCCGAAATCGGTCTGCCGGCAGCGACCGAGGCGCTCGACCCGATTTCCCCGCAATACCTCGGCGACCTGATTGCCTGGGCGGCCATCGGCGCGCGCACGACCGAATCGCAAACGCACCGCGAAATTTCCTCGGGTCTCTCGACGCCGGTCGGCTTCAAGAACGGCACCAACGGTGATGTCAGCATCGCCGTCAACGCCATCCTCTCGGCTTCTCGCCCGCACAGCTTTTTGGGCATCAACAACGAGGGGCGCACCTCCATCGTGCGTACGCGCGGCAACCGCTACGGCCATCTTGTTCTGCGTGGCGGCGACGGCCGCCCGAACTACGACACGGTCAGCGTGCGCATGGCGCAGCAAGCCCTGCTTAAAGCCGGTCTGCCGGCCAACATCGTCGTCGATTGCTCGCACGCCAACAGCTACAAGAACCCCGATTTGCAACCGCTGGTCATGGCCGACGTCATTAACCAGATCCGCATGGGCAACCGCTCGCTGGTCGGGGTGATGATCGAATCGAATCTGGTCGACGGCAATCAACCGATTCCTTCGGACCTGAAACAATTAAAATACGGCTGCTCGGTCACCGATGCCTGCATCGACTGGGAAACCACCGAAAGAATGCTGCTCGACGCCGCGCAGCATTTGCGCTGATTTTTTACCAAAACGTGAGTTTGCGCGAGTTCGCGCGAACTCACGTAACAAAACTGCATTCGACACGGAGATCACAAAGACACAAAGAGTTCGGAGTTATCGCAAAAATTGAGATAATTACCCTTTTGTGACCGATGTTTTCCCGGTGCTTGAATCGCCTTTTTATCAACTTCAGTCGTCAACTTCAAAGGAGATGTAATTGACTACCACCCGCACAATGATCCGCCCATTCACCGGCCTGCGTCCGCGCACGGAAGATGCCGCTGCCGTCGCTGCACCTCCCTATGACGTTCTTTCGAGCG
>CAZZDF010000541.1:0-1005 GCA_964652915.1 uncultured Propionivibrio sp.
GCTTCGAAAATCTGTGCCCAATCCAAGCGCGCCGTCACCTCGATGTTCCACGAAGCACGCATGGGCAAAGCTGTCGACACGGCCGGAGCGCAAAAGCTGGTGGAAGAAATTTCCGATTCGGTCAGCCGTAACCCCGGTGCACTGATCAGTCTGGCCCGGCTGAAAACCGCCGACGATTACACCTACATGCACTCGGTCGCCGTTTGTGCGCTGATGGTCGCTTTGTCCAAACAACTCAGCCTGAACGAAGAGCAAACCCGCTCCGCCGGCATCGCCGGCCTGCTGCACGACCTCGGAAAAGCACTGATGCCAATGGACGTGCTGAACAAGCCCGGCAAACTCACCGACGAAGAGTTTGCCATCATCAAAAAGCATCCCGAAGAAGGCCACAAACTCCTGCTCTCCAGCACAGGGGCCGATGAAATCGCGCTGGATGTCGTCTTGCACCACCACGAAAAAACCGACGGTTCGGGCTACCCGAAAGGCCTCAAGGACGCCGAAATCACACTCTTTGCCAAAATGGGCGCGGTGTGCGACGTTTACGATGCGATCACCTCGAACCGCCCCTACAAGGCCGGCTGGGATCCGGCCGAATCGCTGCGCAAGATGGCAGAATGGGCTAACGGCCACTTCGACCAGACCGTTTTTCAGGCTTTCGTCAAAAGTCTCGGCATCTATCCGATCGGCTCTCTGGTCAAGCTCAATTCCGGCCGTCTGGGCATCGTTATCGATCAGACGGAAAAATCCTTGCTGACGCCGCGCATCAAGGTGTTCTATTCAACCAAGGCCAGCAGCCGCATCAAACCGGAAATCATCGACCTCTCACATCCGAACTGTCAGGAAAAAATCGCCGGCCGCGAAGACCCGGCCAAATGGAAGTTCCACGACCTCAACGAGTTATGGTCGGGGCTGCCAGGCTCACCGTGGTGAGTCTGCAAGAGCTATTCACACAAACTTGTTCAGCGTATAATCAACACTTTACCGAGGGGCGCTGCAAAACTGTTG
>CAZZDF010000542.1:0-1003 GCA_964652915.1 uncultured Propionivibrio sp.
TGCTCCATGATCGCATCACGCGCTCCGGAAACCACCTCGTGGACCGTGCGTTTGCCGAACTCTTCACGCAAACCGGCATTCACCGTCTGTGAAAGACGGGTCTTGGCACGGGCTTCAACGCCATCGACCGAAACGTAATAGAGTTTGGGATCAACAATTCTCCACTTGACGAACGAATCGACCAGCACGTTCTTCTTTTCCGAAGTAATGAAGCGCTCGGGCTCCGAACTGTCGAGCGTCAATATCCGGTTATCAAAATAACGAACGTTCTGAATCAACGGCAATTTGAAATATAAGCCAGGCTTGTCGATAACCTTGCTCACTTCACCAAACTGGAAAACAATCGCGTACTGTCGCTGATCGACAGTAAAAATCGACGCCGCCAGGACGGCCAAAACAACCGCCACCACAGCAGCCGTAAAATTCAAACCTGCTCGCATTATCGACCTCCCCGATCACGAGAACGAAGAGCATCACGCGCCCGCGGATCAGACTTATCAACGACCTGTGGAGGCGTGTCATAGGACACTACCGGCGCAAGGCGATTGGGGGCCGCCACTTCGGCACTGCCCGTTGAATTATCCGAAGAAGGAACCGCTGCTCCTGCGACTTGCATCAGTTTATCCAAAGGCAGATAGAGCAAATTGCCCTGCCCCTTGGCATCAATCATGACCTTGCTGGTATTGGTATAAACCTGCTGCATGGTCTCAAGATACATCCGGTTGCGCGTCACTTCCGGCGCCTTGGCATACTCGGCATTGATCTGCTTGAAGCGGCTGGCATCACCCTGCGCCGTGGCAATCAAGCGCTGCTTGTAACCGTCGGCTTCCTGCAGCAGACGCGCTTCCGTACCCTTGGCCTTCGGAATCACATCATTGGCATAAGCCTGACCTTCGTTTTTCTGCCGCTCACGGTCCTGTCCAGCCTTTACCGCGTCGTCAAAAGCTGCTTGAACCTGCTCGGGCGGCTGCGCGTTCTGCATCGTCACCTTCGAAATCTGAAT